>JAYVEE010000387.1:0-8898 GCA_043749005.1 Polaromonas sp.
GGCGTAAGCAGCTCCTAAATAATGAGCAATCTGTGCGCCCTGTCCCGATCTCGGCACAGAGGCCAAAAGGACCTAAACGCTGGCTGCAAGCCGGCGGCGTGCTCGCTGGTCTGTTCGGATTGGCCGTTGCGCTGATGGGTTGGCGCTCAGTCATTGCGCCTGTGTCTCCCACCGTTTCCAACATCTATTCCCCTGCCACCATCGAGCGCGGTCGGCAGTTGGCAGCACTGGGTAACTGCGTAGGCTGCCATACCGCCGCTGATGGCGTGCGCAATGCTGGCGGCAGGGCGCTGGACACGCCTTTCGGCAAAATCTACAGCACCAACCTCACACCTGACTCCACTGGGATTGGCCAGTGGTCTCTGCCTGCTTTTCAGCGCGCCATGCATGAAGGCATTTCGCGTGATGGGCACTTCCTGTACCCGGCCTTTCCGTACACGTCGTATGCCAAAACCACTGACGATGACTTGACTGCGCTGTACGCCTACCTGATGGCGCAGCCTGCGGTCAAATCAATCCCGCCAGAAACAAAGCTCGCATTCCCGTACAACATCCGTCCATTGATGTTGGTTTGGAACAGCCTTTTTCACGACACGTCGGTCATCAAGGAGGTCACGACACAAACCGCTGAATGGAATCGTGGCAATTACCTGGTCAACAGCTTGGGCCACTGCGGCGCCTGCCACACACCGCGCAACGCGCTAGGGGCAGAACAAGGTGGCCAGGCGTACTTGGCAGGTGCAGTCATTGACGGCTGGGAAGCGCCTGCACTCACCGCCCTGTCGCGCTCACCCGTGCCATGGAATGCTGTTGAGCTGTACCGTTATCTGCGGCAAGGTCATACTCAGCAACACGGCATTGCAGCCGGGCCCATGGGCGCAGTGGTGAAAGAACTTGCCGCGCTGCCTGATGCAGACATTTCCGCCATGGCCAGTTACCTGGCGTCGTTTAGCCAACCTATCACTGAAGCGCAGAGCCAGGTACGCGCGATCGAAGTAGTTGCAATTGCCCAGCGGCAAGCCAGTACCTTGCTGGGCTCTGGCCAACGACTATTCAGCGGTGCGTGTGGTTCATGTCACCATGACGGTGATGGGCCTAAATTGCTCGGGGTGAACCCACCGCTGGCGCTAAACAGCAACCTGCACAGTACCCAGCCAGACAACCTGATCAACATTATTTTGAACGGTGTGCAAGAGCCAGCGACACGAGACATTGGCTACATGCCTGCTTTTAAATACGCACTGAGTGATGCGCAAATTACAGAACTGGCCAGTTACATGCGCAGCAGGTATGCGCCCAGCGAGGCAGCGTGGCGTAATCTGCCTGCTGACGTTGCTCGTTTGCGCAAAGTCTCCAGCGATTAATCTTTTGGCGCTTGAAACCCACCCGCCCGATACGTCAACACCAGGGTGTCGCGATAGCCCTTTTCGCCGTCTCCATGATCAGGAAAGATCGGGGTGGTTTCATGAATTACCCGCGCGTCGTCCAGCAGTAACGCCGTGAGCGGCTCGCGCATCACAAATCGCATGCCCTGCGGGCCGTTCGCATCAAATACCCGTGTTTCGCCGCCTTTTACACCTTGCCGCGCCACCAGTAACACCACGACAAAATTCACACCGTCACGGTGCGCACCTTCAGGCGTAGGGCGACCCACGCCGCCTGCTGTATCAATACGGAACTGATGCGCTTCAACAAACCATTTGTCAACAGCATGCACCTGCGCAAAAAGTCGGCCAAAACCTGCCAGTAAATCGGTCCATGCACTGGCGACAGCAACTGCGCTTTCTACAGGTTCAAACCAGCGCTCAAACCCGCCATGCAAAGCGTTGTAATCGGTGGGTTGCCAATGTGCACGGTGCGGCGTTTGCGTGAGCGTGTCGCTGGCAATATCTTGCACAAAGCAGGCATGACGGCGCTGTCGATAAGAACCACCGTCTTTCAGATGCGCATCTGGCGGCAAGTTGTGCCATGCCTCGGCCAACCCGCTCCAGTCATGTGCCCAGCTGGTGGGCAGTTTAAGTGCGACATTCAGGTCGGTGGGGGTGAGCAGGCTCAAACCATCCTGGCTAAGGGCTTGGGCGGTGGGTTTGTGGACGGTGACAATATTGAACATGCCTGTATTTTGCTCGAGATGCCCAACCGTCCCTGCGGGCTGAGGGGGCCGTAACCTGCGAATCAAGCTTACACGGACTTGCTTGTGAAGGGCACATAATCATTTTCTGGCTGATTTGCAGCTAACTTTTCAGGAAATTGACATGCTGTATAAATTTAAATCCAAAAATGCAGGAGACTTGATCATGCTCGAGGCCAATGGTCGCAGGGTGTTGGAGGTGATTGGCAAAGATGCCGGACCGACTGGCATCATTCTGGCTGCTCAAATACCAGCAGCAGTTCAGGCATTGCAGGACGCCATTGCGCTAGAAGAGTCAACGCAAACAGTGCTTGATGCTAAAGGTGAGCCCGTCAAAGGAGATGCACCCGGTTTGCGTCAGCGAGCCGTACCGTTCATTGACATGCTGCAGGAAAATTTAAAGGCCGGTACGGACATCACCTGGGGCGTTTAGCGCTAGTCGACCTTGGCGCCTGATGCTTTCACCACCTGCGCCCATTTGACGTGCTCGGCGTTGATGAAGGTGTTGAACTGCTCAGGCGTGTTGCCGCCGGGTATCGCGCCTTGGACAAGCAGTTTTTCCTTCATGGCAGCAGTGCCCAGTGATTTGGCAACTTCTTGCTGAATACGGTTGACGATGTCTGCTGGTGTGCCGGCAGGTGCCAGCAGGCCAAACCAAGAGCTGGCATCAAAGCCCGGTAGCTTGCCCGCCTCTTCAATCGTTGGCAACTCGGGTACAGCGGAAGAACGGACAGCGCTGGTCACGGCAAAGGCTTTCAGCTTGCCCGCTTTGATTTGCGGTAAAGCTGAGGGCAGGTTGTCAAACATCACATCGACATTGCCGCCCACCAAATCCAGCAGGGCAGGGCCTGATCCGCGATACGGAATGTGGGTCATAAAGATGCCAGTGCGTGATTTGAACAGTTCACCCGCCAAATGAATTGATGTACCGTTGCCGCTGGACGCCATACTGAGTTTGGCGGGGTTGGCTTTGGCGTATTTAATAAAGTCCGGCACGGTGTTGATGTTCAAAGTTTTGGCTTTATCGGCATTCATCACCATCACGTTCGGAACGCCTGCCACCAGCGTGATGGGTGCAAAGTCTTTTTGCGAGTCAAACGGCATCTTGGAATACAGCGCCTTGTTAATACCGTGAGTGCCCACCGTACCCATCAAAATCGTGTAACCATCAGGCGGCGATTTGGCCACCAGATCCGCGCCAATATTTCCGCCAGCGCCACCCCGGTTTTCGACCACAAACGATTGACCAAACGCTTTGGTCAATTCAGGAGCCATGGCGCGCGCCAATATATCTGTAGTGCCGCCTGCCGCAAAAGGCACGATGATACGCACTGGCTTGTTCGGCCAGGATGTTTGTGAAAAGCCATTAAACGCAATTAAAAAAGTAGCTGCCAGCACGCATATTGATTGGCTTAAAAGCCGTTTTGAATAAATAGCTATGTGCATCATCAGCTTTCTTGAGAATTTGAAATGAAATCGACCGTTTGCTGGCAAGTCCAGCCCGCTTGAACTCCCAACACCGATACCGCGCCGTTGACGCCGCTCACGACACCGGTAGCCAGCGTGCTGCGCGCCTCGCCAATACGCGCGCTGGTGTGCGCCACGACGCAAGCAGCCAAACCGTGCGCTTGCAAATAATCGAGTGCTGCCATTCCAGCGTTGTCGAGGCCACCCCCCGCATCATTAAACATACTGAGCACTGGCTTTGCCGCCAATGCATATCGTGCAGAGCTCAAACCGCCGTGCGAACCACTTACCGTGATACAGCCTGTGTCATCAGTATTCAGCTCGGTGATGGAGTCAACAATACGAAGCGCTTGCATAAGCCTGTTTTTACCTTCAATTTTTCTTTGGAGTCAGCGGGACAACCCCACGTTTTTCGCAGCAACTGCAACAAAAAAAGCCGCCAGGCCTTGCGGCGAGGGCGGCTTGCTGCCAGGCTGGTACGGTCAATCAGCGTATTGCTTGGCAGCATCGATCACAACTTTCAGCTTGGTCATTTCAGCCGACACAAATGCCTTGTGCGCCGCAGGATCGACCCGTTTGTCAGTCACAACAATTGCGCTCAAGCCTTCCTGCTTTTTGATGAAGTCAGGATCCTTCAAAGCCTTCTTCAGGCCCTCGTTGAGCGCAGTCAAAACAGCCGGCGGCGTGCCTTTAGGCGCATACAGGCCGTGCCAAATCGTCAGGTCAAAGCCTTTTAAACCCATTTCTTGCAAGGTTGGGTAGTCCTTCAGCAGCTTGTTGCCAGACAGCGGCTTGGCAGTAGTGACGGCAAATGCCTTGACCCGACCTGCCTCAATCTGGCTGGAGGTGTTGGTAGTCTGGTCACACATCAAATCAACCTGCCCACCGACCAGCGCATTCATGGCTGGTGCTGTGCCGCCAAAGGGAATGGTTGTCATGGGTTCTTTGGATTTAATGGCTGCTTGCCACATCAAGCCGCACAGGTGCGAGGCTGAACCCAAACCTGCGTGCGCAATGTTCATCTTGCCACCGTTGGCTTTGATGTAATTTTCAAAATCACGATAAGTATTGGCAGGCAACTGCGGCTTGCCAATCAGCGTCATGGGGACTTCGTTGATCATGCCCAAAAACTCGAAATCATCAAGCGTTTTAAATGAGAGTTTGCGGTACAGAGCCGGGGCTGAAGCCATGCCGATGTGATGTAGCAGCAGTGTGTAGCCATCCGGAGAAGCTTTGGCTACCTTTGAAGCACCAATCGTGCCTCCAGCACCGTTGACATTTTCAACCACGAAATTTGCGCCGCCACCCATGCTTTTACGCATCGCTTCAGCGAGGTCGCGCGCAACACGGTCGGTCGGACCGCCTGCTGCAAATGGCACAACAAAGGTCACAGGTTTGGTGCCGGGGTAGGCTTGCGCGCTGGCTTGCGTGTGGGCAAACAGGCTGGCTGCAGCGGCTGCCAGGACAAGTAAATGTTTCAGAGGTTTCATGGGGTTCTCCAGGTGGACATGTGATCAGTTTAAGTTTTGCTGCTTAAATGTCTATCGAGGGAACTACCTAAGTAAAAACATGCCCCAAGCGGTTTCGTTGCACCAACCTGTGTCTGGTTCTACTTGTAGCTGCGTGCGTCTTCAATCACTTTGCCATCATTTGGCAGGCTACCGGGCGCCACGAGTTCAACAGTGCCGCGCAATTTGGTCACGTCACGGATGGCGTCACTGATTTTTTGATCCAACCCATTGGCATGTATCGCAGCTTCGGCCTGAAAATGCATCCGGTCATCAGCCATTTCGCCGCTGACAACCAGCCGCGCTTTCAGTACTTCCGGAAAACGTCGGGCAATCGTCGCCACCTGGCCAGGGTGTACAAACATGCCGCGAATCTTCACCGTCTGATCGGCCCGGCCCATCCAGCCCTTGATACGGATGTTGGTGCGGCCTGTAGGACAGTGACCGGGCAGCAAGGCCGACAAATCTCCCGTGCCAAAACGTATTAACGGATAGTCGGGGTTGAGCGTCGTCACAACGAGCTCGCCGACTTCTCCTTCAGCCACAGGGTCATCCGTACCCGGGCGGACGATTTCAACAATCACGCCTTCGTCAATGACCAGACCTTCTCTGGCTTCGGTTTCGTAGGCTATCAGGCCCAGGTCAGCGGTGGCGTAGCTCTGGTAAACGGCCATATTACGCGCTGAAAACCAGTCACGCAGGCTGGGTGGAAAGGCTTCGCCGCCGACCAAACCCTTTTTCATGCTGCTAATGTCGCTGCCCGATTCCTCAGCCTTTTCAACCAGAATCCGCAAAAAGCTGGGCGTACCGGCATAGCCATCAGGACGCAATTCGGCGATAGCCTGTAGTTGCTGCTCGGTCTGGCCAACGCCAGCCGGGAACACTGTGCACCCGACTGCATGCAAACCTGACTCCATGATGAACGCGCCCGGGGTCATGTGGTAGCTGAAGGAATTGTGTACCAAATCACCCGCTCTAAAGCCTGCGGCGTACATGGCCCGACCTGCGCGCCAGTAGTCTTTGGCGACTCCTTCGGGCTCATAAATGGGTCCGGGGGACGCAAACAGTCGCGGCATTTTTGGGCCGCGCAGTAATGCGCTGAAGCCGCCGAAAAGATCGTTTGGACGTCCTGCCTTTTGCAGGTCATGCAATTCGTTCTTGCGCGTCACAGGCAGCCTGGCAAGTGCCGCACGGCTGTTGATGCAGGCAGCATCAACACCTGCCAGCAGTTTGGTGAAGGCCGGTGCGGCTTTCTGTGCGTGAGCCACCAGGCCAGGTAACTTGCCTAACAATTCAGCTTCACGAGCGTCGGACGTACGGGTTTCAAAAGTGTCGTAATACATTGTTGTCATCCAAGTCTTTTCCAATACCAAAGTCCAGAAGGGCAATAGGCTGCCCTCTGTCAGATTCAATCAGGGGCTGCAGAACTGGCTTCGCCAGGCTGCAGGCGCAGCGCCGCTTCAGGGGCTGCTTGCGCGTTGCGAGCAATCGTGGGGGCTCATGCCAACCAGCGCTTGCGGCGCTTGTAGCTTTTTACGTCCTTAAAACTCTTGCGCTCACCCCCGCCCATGCCAAGGTAAAACTCCTTGACGTCTTCGTTGTTGGCCAACTCGCCAGCCACGCCGTCCATTACCACCCGGCCACTCTCCATGATGTATCCGTAATCGGAATAGCGCAGCGCCATGTTGGTGTTCTGCTCGGCCAGCAAAAACGTCACGCGTTCCTTTTGGTTCAGGTCTTTGACGATTTCAAAAACCTCTTCAACAATCTGCGGCGCCAAGCCCATCGACGGCTCGTCGAGCAGCACCATGGTCGGGCTGGCCATCAATGCCCGGCCAATGGCGCACATTTGCTGTTCACCACCAGAGGTGTAAGCCGCCTGCGACGTACGGCGGGTCTTTAGCCGCGGAAAATACGCGTACACCTTCTCGAGATTCCTGGCGACTTCTGCTTTTGACTTGAGCGTATAGCCACCCGTGAGCAGGTTTTCTTCAATCGTCAAATGCGCAAAGCAGTGGCGGCCTTCCATCACCTGCACCACACCGCGTTGCACCAGATCAGACGGCGACAGGTTTTCAATGCGTTCGCCGCGCAGCTCAATCGAGCCCTTGGTAACCTGCCCGCGCTCACCTTTGAGCAGGTTGGACACCGCCCGAAGCGTGGTGGTTTTGCCCGCACCGTTACCGCCCAAAATCGCAACAATTTTGCCTTCGGGAACGGACAGCGAAACGCCTTTTAAAACCAGAATAACGTGGTTATAAATGACTTCAATGCCGTTGACGTTAAGAACTATTTTCGGGGCATCCATAAAAGTATTTCTCCAATTCACAGCACTGCACGCAATGCTGAAAGTTGAACGATCATGCCTGGCGACGCATAACGCGCCAGGCATGAAATTGGCTATATCAAGACTGGCAATCTGCCGGTGTGCGCGGCGTCATCTTTTTGTCGGCAGCGTATTTGGCGGCGGTGGTTTTAACAAGTGGTTTGATGATTTGCTCGTCCGCCTGCAGCCAGTCAGAAGTGAACTTCCAGGCCTTGCCATCCCAGGTGTGAATGCGTGCCCAGGCGGCACCCATATGGTCGGTGCACGATGTACTGATCGGGCGCATGACGCCTGCAAAGCCCAGGGCATCCAGTTTGGCTTGCGTCAGGTTCAGATTTTCAAGGCCCCAACGCACTTGCTCGCCCGTCATGACCTTGCCCTTGCCAAAGCGTTCTTGCGCAGCGCGAATGCCTTCAATGCCCAGCATCGCGCTCATGGCGCCGCGCATGTACAGCACCTGGCCCAGTTCTTCTTTGGGGCCCGTACCCTGTCCCTTGTCATGCACCAGGGCCATCATGTCTTTGACCAGCTTGGACTGAGGCTCGGCGCCGTGCTGCATGGTCACCGCGTTGTAGCCCTTGGCCCCATCGGCCACGTCCTTCACATCAGGCTCAGCACCTGCCCACCACACGCCGTACATTTTTTCGCGCGGGTAGCCGGTGGCTTGCGCTTCCTTGATGGACGTGGTGTTCATGATGCCCCAGCCCCACAGCACAACAAAGTCAGGCTTGGACTGACGCACTTGCAGCCAGGTGGCTTTTTGTTCCACACCAGGTGCTGTGACCGGCAACAGTTGGAGTTCAAAGCCGTGCATTTTGCTGCGTTCCTGCATCAGCGGGATGGGCTCTTTGCCGAATGGTGAATCGTGATACACCAGCGCAATTTTTTTGCCTTTGAGTTTGTCAAAGCCGCCTTCTTTTTTGGCAATGGCTTGCAAAATGGTGTCAGCGGCAACCCAGTACGTGCCGGCAATTGGGAAGTTCCATTTGAAGACAGAGCCATCAGCACTTTCGCTGCGGCCATAGCCCACGGTGACGACAGGTACTTTGTCAGCTGGGGCTTTTTCAGTGATGGCAAAGGTTGCGCCGGTTGACAGGGGCTGCACAAAACTTGCACCGCCGTTTTTCCCTTTCAGGCGCTCATAACATTCAACGCTACGGGCCGTGTCGTAGCCGGTTTCGCATTCTTCAAATGACAGCTTCACACCATTCAGGCCGCCGCGTGCATTGACCAGTTTGATGTAATCCACATAGCCGTTGGCCCATGGCACACCGTTCGGTGCGTAAGCGCCCGTGCGGTACGACAGCACCGGAATGAACTGCTCTTTGGCTTGCGCATAAGCGGTGGTCGCCACCAGCGACGATGCGCCAGCGGCTACGGCGGCAATCGCCAGAATTACGTTACGAACTTTCATAGTTGTCTCCAAAGATTTAAGAAAAGCAAAACACCAGAAAACCTATACAAAA
>JAYVEE010000388.1:0-2661 GCA_043749005.1 Polaromonas sp.
GGTGGCGTTGATGGCCATGGCGTTATTGGCATCTGTCAATTTTCCGCCTGCTCCCGCTAAAACCTCAGTCAATGGCGGCAGGCCGCTGGGCGAGATCATGCGCCAGCCGGTATTTATTGTGGCAGCCGCCGCAGGTGCTTTTAGTTACGGAGTGATGAACCTGTTAATGGCCGCCACACCAATTGCCATGCAGATATGCGGCTTGCCGTTCTCAGACGTGGCCTGGGTGCTGGAATGGCATGTGATTGGCATGTTTGCACCGGGCTTTTTTACCGGACATTTGATCAAGCGCTACGGCACGCTGCCCATCATGGCGATTGGCTTGGTACTGAATATTGCCTGCGTCATTATTGCGTTGTCTGGCGTTCAATTCAGCCAGTTTTTGATCGCGCTGTTTTTGCTGGGCTTGGGCTGGAATTTTTTATTCACTGGTGCAACCACTTTGGCGCTTACTGCGTATAGGCCTGAAGAGAAAGACAAAGCGCAGGGTGCGTTGAATTTTTGTGTGTTTGCGGTGCTGGCGATATCGTCGCTCACCTCAGGTGTGCTGGTCACCACCCAGGGCTGGTCGTTGTTGAACATGGGCTCGCTGCTGCCGTTGGGCATGACGGGGTTATTACTGGGCTGGCTTGCTTTGCAGCAGCGCAACCGGCAACATGGCGTATGAACAAGATTCAGGATAAAGTTTTCATATATCAACAATTAGAGGCGTGATCATGGGTTTACTGGATTCAGTTTTAAGCGAGGTGCGAGGTGGGCAGCAGGCACAGGCAGGTAGCGGCGGCATGGGCGGTTTGGGTAGCATTGGCAGCCTGCTCGCCATGGTTGCCAGCAACCCGCAGCTGATACAGGCTGTCACTGGCATGCTGAGCAACGACGGCGGGCAGGGTGGCTTGGGTGGCATCATCGCCAAGTTTCAGCAAGCGGGGCTGGGTGATGTGGTCGGCTCATGGGTTGGCCATGGTGCAAATCAGACTGTGTCTGGTGACCAGCTGACCAATGTGCTGGGCGCAGACACCATGGCCACTCTGGCTGAAAAACTTGGCATGAGTCAAGGCGATGCTGCAGGCCAGCTGTCAAACATCTTGCCGGGCCTGATTGACAAGCTCACACCACATGGCGAAGCACCCGCAGGTGGCCTGGGCAATGCGGGCGACCTGATGGGTATGCTGGGCGGCTTGTTGCAAAAATGATAGGGACAGGTGAACAAATGAAACAGGTGTTGATCACAGGTGGCGCGGGGTTTATTGGTTCGCACACCGCCGATGTGTTGTTGAGCCAGGGCTTTGCGGTGCGCGTTCTCGACAACCTGTCAAATGGCAAACGTGCCAATCTAAATGCCAGCGCGCTGGCTGATGGTCGCTTGAGCCTTATCGATGGCGATGTCCGCGATGCGGCTGTTGTAGACGCTGCTGTGACAGGCGTGGATGCCGTGATGCACCTGGCCGCGCAGGTATCAGTGCCGCGCTCAGTTGCTGATCCGGTGGAGTCATCAACCCACAACATTGCGGGTTTTTTGAATGTGCTCGATGCAGTGCGTCGCCACAAAATTCCGCGCATGGTTTACGCATCAAGCGCTGCCGTGTACGGCGTACCTGAGGCCCTGCCGTTGACAGAGGCCAACACCGCCAAGCCGTTGTCGCCCTATGGGCTTGAAAAATTGATCAACGACCAGTACGCCGCGCTGTACCGTGAGCTGTATGGCTTGTCCAGCGTGGGCATGCGCTATTTCAATGTGTACGGGCCACGGCAAGACCCGAAGTCGCCGTATGCAGGTGTCATCAGCAAATTTGCAGACGGCCTGAAGGGTGCCAGCCCGCTGCGCGTGTTTGGTGACGGCTCGCAAACCCGCGATTTTATTTACGTGGGCGATGTGGCACGCGCCAATGCGCTGGCTTTACAGTCCGATGTGACGGATGTGCTGAATGTCGGCACAGGCACATCCGTGACGCTGCTGGACTTGATTGACGCCATGAAGGAAGCCTTTGGCAAACCTGCCGAGGTGCGCCACGAGCCACCCGCTACCGGCGACATTGCGCATTCAGCCACCAACCCCGCGCGCCTGAAGCAAACGCTGGGCTGGCAACCTGCAACCACTTTTGTGCAAGGCTTGCGCGCGCTGGCAGAGTCGCTGTGAAACACTTGACGGACGGCACCATGCGGCACCTCTTGAACCTCACACTGGGCCGCATCGCTGCTGTCCTTGCGCTGTTTTTTGTAGCTGCTGGCGTACAACCCGTGCTTGCCACACCTTCATTTGCTTTTTATTACGGCAAAGACATTCCGTGGGAGGCACTGGGTGCGTTTGATGTGGCGGTGGTCGAACCTGGAAACGTGGAAGATAGCCTGGGTACCAACGCCGGTGTTAGGGGCTGGAGCCATCGTCTGAACCCTGGCACTATCGTCGCCGCCTATATTGCGGTGGGTGAAGTCCACCCCACGCGGGGCTACTTCAAAGCCATGCGGCCCGAATGGAAGCTGGGTGAAAACGCCGCCTGGGGCTCCATCGTGGTTGACCAGGCCGCGCCGGGCTGGTCTGCGTTTTACCTGGCGCAGGTCATCAAGCCATTGTGGGACCAGGGTTATCGTGCGTTTTTTCTGGACACACTCGACTCGTTTTACCTGGTGGCCAAAACACCCGAGGCCCAACTTAAGCAAATC
>JAYVEE010000389.1:0-2659 GCA_043749005.1 Polaromonas sp.
GCAGTGTTGCTCGATGACGGTGTGCATCATTTTGTTGCTTCCCAAAATTGCGTCAGTTGGGCATACTGGCAGGCAAAGCGTGCAGCCAATGCACCAGGCATCGTCAATCACCGCCACGGCTCTGGGCGATTCCAGGCCGTTTGCCGAGTTCAGGCTCATTGCTGGTTGCCCAGTAATGGCGGCCAGTCGGGCAACGCCCGCAGCGCCGCCCGGGGGGCACTGGTTGATTGCCACGCGATCGTGGACAATCGCATCAGCGTAAGCTGCGCAGTTGGGGTAGCCGCAGCGTGTGCATTGGGTTTGCGGCAGCGCCGCATGAATACGGGCTGCAAGCAGGGTTTGTTCAGGGTTTATCACCCCTTGATTGTCCTGCTTTACTTGCTCCGAGCCGCTTTGACAGGGGCGCGCCTGACCGCTGCTTTTGCCACTGGCTTGGCAATCTTCCTGGCTACAGACTTTCTGGCAGGTTTGGCCTCAACCTTTGTTGCAGATATTTCTTTGGTAGCTGTTCGCGCTGGTGTTGATTGCGCTGCAGACTTGTTTAATTTGTTTTCAGCAGGTTTATGAGCTTCTTGAATGAATGCTTTGACCGCTGGGTAAACCAGCTCGCGCCAACGCCTGCCACTGAAAATGCCGTAGTGACCTGCGCCCTTGGCTTCAAAATGCCTTTTGTGTGCTGCGGGCACGCCGGTACACATGTCGAGGGCTGCTTCTGTCTGGCCTGAGCCTGAAATATCGTCCAGCTCGCCTTCAACCGTCATCACGCGAGTAGTTTTGATGTCGCCAGGCGTGACGCGCTCGAGTTCACCGCTAACCGACTTCACGTCCCATGTGCCATTGACCAACTTGAACTTCTGAAACACCACGTCAATAGTTTCGAGGTAGTAATTGGCATCCATGTCCAAAACGGCGTTGTATTCGTTGTAAAACTTGCGGTGCGCCTCGGTACTTGCGTCGTCTCCTTTGATCAGGTTTTTGAAGTAATCAAAGTGACTGGTAGCGTGTACATCCGGGTTCATGGCAACAAAACCAGTGTGCTGCAAAAAGCCGGGATACACACGACGGCCCGCTCCGGCAAAATTACTTGGTACGCGATAAATTACATTGTTTTCAAACCACGAATACGGTTTTGTCATCGCGAGATTGTTGACAGCAGTGGGTGATTTGCGGGCATCAATCGGGCCGCCCATCATGGTCATAGACAGCGGCGTGGTTTGCCCACGTGTCGCCATCAGTGAAATGGCAGCAAATACAGGCACGGTGGGCTGGCACACACTGATGACGTGACAATTGCCATATTTGCCTTGCAAATGGGCAATAAACTCCTGCACATAGTTGACGTAATCATCCAGGTGAAACTCACCATCAGACAAGGGCACCAGACGTGCGTTTTTCCAGTCGGTGATGTAGACCTTATGATCCTTCAGCATGCTTTTTACGGTGTCGCGCAGCAAGGTGGCATAGTGCCCGGACAACGGTGCCACGATCAGCACAGCCGGCTGGTCTTTGAGGCGGGTCAGGGTGGCGCTGTCGTCTGTAAAACGTTTGAAACGGCGCAGTTCACAAAATGGCTTGTCAATCTCAACACGTTCATGGATGGCAATTTCAACATCACCGTCGACAATGTTTTGAATGCCAAAGGTTGGCTTTTCATAGTCCTTGCCCAAACGGTAAATCAGATCATAGCCGGCAGCCACACGCTGAACAAAAGGGTTTTGAGCCATCGGCGAAGAGCTGCTGCCATAAAGCTTTGCAGCGGCTTGTGCAAAGTCAACAAAAGGCTCCATGAGGGTACGCTGATTTTCGTAAACTTGGTAAAGCATCGGGACAACCTTTGTGAAAAGCAAAAAATGGTGCAGTGCAGCAATATAACAGGCGCACAGCTTGCAAGTTTAAGAATAAACGCCAATATGTGCAGGAATCATCATTTAATTGAGGTCAATCATGAAAGCCAGCACTGATATTGCAGCGATAGACCGCATCGCGTCGCTGAAAAAATCTGATCGGATGCCCGTACTCTTTTTGGGCCACGGCAGTCCAATGAACGCCTTGCCCGGCAATGAATATTTCAACAGCTGGCAAGTTTTGGGGGCAGAGTTTGGCTCAAAGATGGCGCGCCCGCAGCTGATTTTGTGCATCTCTGCGCACTGGCTCACAGAGGGCTGGCATTTGACGGCGATGGCGCAGCCAAAAACCATTCATGACTTTGGCGGCTTCCCGCAAGAGCTGTTTGACCAGCAATACCCAGCCCCCGGTGATGCGGCAGCTGCGCAAGCGCTGGCACAAGTGGTCAGGCAACGCGGCTCAATGCCGTTGGGTCTGGATGAAAGCTGGGGGCTAGACCACGGCGCTTGGGGCGTATTAAAACCGATGTTCCCGACTGCAGATGTCCCCGTTATACAGCTCAGCATTGACTACAGCCGCGCCCCAGAGGATCATTACTCCCTGGCGCAACAGCTCAAAGCGCTGCGAGAACGTGGCGTGTTGATTGTGGGCAGCGGCAACATCGTCCACAACCTTCGCGAAATGCAGCGCGGTGCGGCAGCCAGCCAGGCTTACGACTGGGCGCTGGAGTTTGACCAGACCACCGGAGGCCACATTCAGCAAGGCAACCTGGGCGCACTGCAAAATTTTTTAAAGCTGGGCAGCCTGGCCAAAA
>JAYVEE010000390.1:0-2651 GCA_043749005.1 Polaromonas sp.
TGCCGCCGCCTCGTCCAACATCATCATCGGTTCTTCAAACATCACGTGTCTAACCCAACTTGTGTCAAACATCACTGCTGGGGTAGGGTCAATTGTCCCGTATTCTACCTTGACCGGCGTTCCCAGCTTTCTTCCAACATCTGGTGGCACGCTCACGGGTGCTTTAACAGCCACGAATTTCACTGGAAATGCCAACGGTCTGTCCAACGTGGTTGGCGCAAATGTGACTGGGACTGTTCCTCTTGCTACGAGCTCAACAACAGCTGGGACGGTGACGACTGCCGCTCAGCCATCAATCACCTCGGTCGGCACACTGACGGGGCTGACTGTGGGAGGTTTGGTGAGCGCCACCAACCTGTATGGAAACGGGGTTGGGTTGTACGGCATCTTGGCAGCAAACATCTCCGGGGCGATTGCCACCTCTAATGTCTCAATAAGCGTTTCGGGGAACGCGCAGCCAAACATCACCTCGGTTGGAACTCTAACATCTCTCGGCGTCACTGGTGCGACCACTTCTGGGTCTTTTGCTGGTGTGGGAACTGGCTTGTCTTTATTGACTGGAGCAAATGTGACGGGGACGGTGCCTCTGGCGGTGTCCTCGGGGACTGTCACAACCGCCTCTCAACCTGCCATCACATCAGTTGGAACTCTAACATCTCTTGGTGTGACCGGTGCGACGACCAGCGGGTATTTCATCGGCGTGGGAACTGGCCTCTCCTCGCTGACCGGTGCAAACGTGACAGGAACCGTGTCAAGCGCGACGACCGCCGGGACAGTCACGAGCCCAGCACAGCCAGCCATCACAAGCGTTGGTTATCTATCCGGACTCCGCGTGCAGGGTTTTACTGGCATTGGAACAAGCACGCCCACATCACTCCTTCATTTGCAAGGCGTTGCTCCTCGCCTCACTCTGAACGGTGTTACGGGAAACGCCAATCACCTAGGGATTGATATCCTCACAACAGCCGGCGCAACCGTTCCATCCTGCCAGCTGGACTTTGTGGACGATGGCTCAACCAGTTCACATATGTTCTTTAACACAAAGAATTCTTCAAATGTCCTGGTGAACAGGCTTTATATTCAGTCAAATGGACTGATAGGCGTCAACACGGCACTTCCTACGGCACAACTCGATGTCAACGGCACGTGTCGCGCGACTTCGTTCTCTGGAGCCGGCGCTGCACTCTCTGTTTTGACCGGAGCTAACGTGACGGGGACTGTGCCACTCGCCTCTGTCGTCACAGCCGCCGCGCAACCCAACGTCACCTCGGTCGGCAACCTGTCTGCATTGACGGTCACAGGTGCTCTGACCGTTACCGGCAACACCAACCTCAACGTTCTCACATCTTCTTTTCTGTTTGGCAACGGCGCCGGTCTATCTTCCTTGAATGGAGCCAATGTGGTCGGTGCAGTCACGACCGCCGGAACAGCCACGACGGTCACTGCAAACGCACAGCCAAACATAACCTCGGTGGGGTCACTCACCTCCCTTGTGGTAAACGGAAAATTAAACGTCCTTGATACCAATAACAACGACGGCGCAGCTCACATCATTGGTTGCTCTGCGTTAACGAACGGCACGAACACAGGATTAGCCATAGGTAAGCAAGGAAGTTTATACAACTCCGGTGTGATAATGTATTACCATGTGGCGGACGGCTCGGCGCTCAACACGATGAACTTTGGTATCTACGGAATTAATAACCAAATTATGAGCGTTGCTGGTAATTCTTGTATCGGCATCAACAATTCGTCTCCATTAGTCCCACTACACATCGGTTGTTCGTATCCCGCGGCTGGAACTATCACACCCGTCTTCCGCATCCAACAATCTGCTTATATCCACAACATCGGCATGGGTGGGTATTTCACCGGAAGCGACGGCAACACATTAACACTAGAGGGTGTTGGAAACTCGACTTTTGGTAGTGTTTCACTCGCTACAAATGGAGTTTCGCGATTGCTGGTGAATTCTTCGGGCAATGTGGGTATAGGAACGGCATCCCCCGTATCGCCTTTGCATGTTTACAGCAACGCCGGGGCTCGCATCACCCTTCAAAACGGTGCTGGAGGCGTTCACCAAGGCATAGATTTTCAAGCCTATAACACTTCGGGCAACACGCTGCAATTGGACGCCGTTGATGACGGAGCGTATAGTTCAAACTTCTTCATAAACACAAAAACCCCCGGGAGCGCGGCGAACTCGCTTGTGACCCGATTGACCGTTCTGTCGGGTGGCAATGTGGGAATGAACGGTTGTATAAACCCAGGATGTTCCTTATCGTTTGGGCAGGCGCTCAATAATAAGGTGCTTTCTCTGTTCGACAGCGGTCCAACAGATGCTGTATCATCCGCAACCAACTTCTTCGGTTTTGGAATTAACAGCGCAACACTGAGATACCAAGTACCGGGAGCTCAACAACACGCCTGGTTTATTGGAGGAACCAACGCAATGACGATAGACGCGTCCAGTTCAGTCATTCACAATGCCGCCACGTATTTGCAAGGTCCCACCTACTGCGGTGGAGTAGTCAATATGCTTAAAGGCTCGGGGCAAGGAGTGGAGGCTTACTACAACGGCAATGACAGGTATGGGATTACGCAGGATAACAACGGCCAAATGCGGATGTACACATCGTCGTCTTACAGCG
>JAYVEE010000391.1:0-2648 GCA_043749005.1 Polaromonas sp.
GAAGGCGCTGATATCGTGGTGAGCATGCTGGAAAGCGGTCCGGTGGTGGAGGACGTTTTGTTTAACCATTGCGTGGCTGAGGCGATGAAGCCTGGTGCGCTGGTCATTGACATGGCGTCCATCAAGCCACGTGAAGCGCGTGACCATGCCGCGCGCCTGGATAGTCTGGGCATTGCGCATCTGGACGCGCCCGTGTCAGGCGGTGTGGCGGGTGCCGAAGATGGCAAGCTCGTCATCATGGTGGGCGGCACGGCAACTGATTTTGCACGGGCAGAGCCCGTGTTGTTGCACTTTGGTCGCGCCACACATGTGGGCCCGCACGGCAGCGGCCAGCTTGCCAAACTGGCCAACCAGATGATCGTCGGTATCACTATTGGCGCGGTAGCTGAGGCGTTGCTGTTTACTCAGCGCGGCGGCGCAGACATGGCAAAAGTCAAAGAAGCGATTACTGGCGGCTTTGCTGACAGCCGCATCTTGCAGGTGCACGGCCAGCGCATGGTGGAGCGCGACTTTGCACCGCGTGCGCGCATGAGCATCCAGCTCAAGGACATGCGCAACGCGCTGGCGACTGCAGATGAAATCGGTTTTACAGCGCCCGTGACTGCGCTGTTTGAAAAGCTCTACGCTGAAGGCATTGAGCACGGCCTGAGCGACCTGGACCATTCAGGCCTGTTTGTTGAACTGGCCAGCCGTAACGGTATGGAATAAAGAGAGAAAAAATGGACGACTTGCTGATCAAAGGTGCATTGGTGTATGACGGCGCAGGGGCAGAGCCTGCTATTAAAGACGTAGCTGTTTGCGCCTGTAAAATAAGGGCTGTAGCTCAAAACATACCTGAAAATGCACGCCAAATTGTTAACGGTACAGGTTTGGCCCTCATGCCAGGCATCATTGACAGTCACACTCATTTTGATGCGCAAATTACCTGGGATGCAACCCTTAAGCCCTCCCCTTCACTCGGTGTGACCACCGCTGTCATTGGCAATTGTGGCTTTACGATTGCACCCTGTAAACCAGCTGATCGTGACATGACCATGCGCAACCTGACGCAGGTTGAAGGCATGTCGCTAGAGGTTTTAAAAAGCGGTATCGACTGGGGCTTTGAAACTTTTGCCGAATACTTGGGCCTGCTGCGCAGCAAAGGCTGCGTGATCAACACCGCGGCCTACATTGGCCATTCATCAGTACGCACCTGGGTCATGGGTGCAGACGCTTCAAAACGCGAAGCAACAGAGCCAGAAATCGAGCAGATGCAAACCATCGTGCGTGACGCAATGGCTGCTGGCGCTGTCGGTTTTGCCAGCAGCACCAGCCCGGCACACAACGGTGAAGGTGGTTTGCCCATGCCGTCGCGCCTTGCCAGTAACGACGAAATGATGGCACTGATTACCGCCATGGGCGAACAAGGCAAAGGTGTGTACATGGTGACCAAGGGCGGGCAAATGCCTGTGCCTTTTCTGGAAGACATGGCCAAACAATCGGGCAGGCCCGTCATGATTGCCGCGCTGCTGCACAACAGCACCAACCCCGAGGCGGTTTTTAAAGATCTGGACAATATTGCCAGTGCCAATACACGCGGTCATCGCCTGATAGGCCAAGTGTCGTGCTGCCCGTTGACGATGGACTTTACTCTTGCATCGCCCTACCCTGTGGAAGGCTTGCAAAGCTGGAAGACTGCACTAGGCCTGCAAGGCGATGCGCTGAAAACCGTGCTGAAAGACAAAGCGTTCAGACAATCGGTGCGGGCGGAAATTGCATCGCCAGCGACCTTTCGCCTCTTCAACGGTGAGTGGGACAAGGTGCATGTGGTCGAATGCGCTCTGCCAGCAAACGCTGCGCTAGAACAGTGCACCGTGGCTGACATTGCGAAAGTACAGGCACGCGACCCATTGGACGTGATGCTGGATCTGGCATTGGATGAAGACCTTCAAACCGTGTTTACTGCCCAGTTGCTGAACAGCGATACAGATGCAGTCGGCCGCATGCTGAACCATCCAAACAGCGTGGTATCGCTCAGTGATGCCGGTGCCCATTTGACCTTTTTTAATGATGCGGGTTTTGGTTTGCACCTGATGGGCCACTGGGTGCGCGACCTGAAGGCAATGAGTTTGCCAGAGGCCATACGACGCCTGACATCACAACCCGCAGGCATCTTCGGCATGACAGATCGCGGCATGATCAAAGAGGGCATGGCCGCTGACATGCTGCTATTTGACCCTGCAAGCGTAGGCCGTGGCCCCAAGCGCCGCGTGTTTGACCTGCCCGGTGGCGCAGCACGGCTGACGACGGATGCAGTGGGCGTGCATGGTGTTTGGGTGAACGGCGAGCAAGTGGCAGATCGTCAAGGTCTGCTTGAACAGCCGCCATTGGCTGGCAAACTGTTGACGGAATTTACTTCTTGATAATTGCTGACTGAAAGTAAAAAGCCGCCAGACATCTCTGCGATGTGTAGCGGCTTTTTTTGCGGGCTAGCCGCAAAGCTCAGAGAGCTTGATCAGTCACGCGAAGCTTTTGAAAACTTGGCAGACTTCTTGGCGGCATCGCGCGGCACAAACACCTTGCCAGCTGGTTTGGCGAAGGCTGGTTTCGGCGCAAAACCGTTCTCCCGCGGCGCGAATGAACGCTCTTGACGCGGCGCAAAACTGCGT
>JAYVEE010000392.1:0-2632 GCA_043749005.1 Polaromonas sp.
AAGTGGAGGATGTTTTGGGCCTGCATGATAGTTTTAAGCGATTTTGTACTTTTTTTAGCTATTTTAGGGTATTAAATACGGCTGTAGTCCAATGATTACCTGTGCAAGCAGCTATAAAATACATAGCAATTCTACTGGGTTTACTGTTCCTGCAATTGCGGCGCAAGAGTTAAACCCACTCAAATAAACATTGTCGTCTCATCACCTGCAGCAGTTGCGTACTGCGAGCGCTAGACTTTGCCAATACTTTTTTCGTCTTTCAACCCCCCATTCAAAGTTAGTTCCCCTGCCCATGTCATCAACGCCAAACGCCCCCACTACAACCAGCAGCCGCTCAGACGAACCGTTTCCTGACCATCACAACGACCTGGTCGCAACGCTCAAGTTTGCCTGGCAAATGGTCGGGCGCGGTGTGCAAGACAGGCGCTCGGCCTTCCATACGCCAGTGCTAGCCACGCAAAGCGCAGATGGCCCGCAGGCGAGAGTGCTGGTGCTGCGCGCTGCCGATGTGGCGCTACGCAGCTTGACGTTTCATACCGACACGCGCAGCGCCAAGCTACCTGAGCTGGCCAGCGACAGCCGCGTGGCTGTGACTTTTTATGATGCCGCCCGCAAGGTGCAACTGAGACTCAACGGTGTTGCCAGCGTGCAGGCCAACAACGCGGTGAGCCACCAGCGCTGGGCCGCATCGCGCCCAAGTTCGCTGCGCTGCTACCTGGGCGCGCAGCCAGGGGCCGCTAGCCCTGCACCCACCAGCGGCCTGCCAGTACAGGTTGAAGGGCGGGAGCCAGAGCTGCATGAGCTGGCTGTTGCCGAGGTAAATTTTGCAGTGTTGCAAATCGCCGTACAGCGCATGGAATGGCTGCACCTGCACACTCGCGGTCAGCGGCGTGCCTTGTTTACGTGGATTGACGGCAGTGCGCAGAGCAGCTGCACCATGCAGTGGCTTAACCCGTAAGTTAGTTGCACGTTGCGGTGGTAGCGCGGGTAAAGGTTTGCCCTTGCACCAACGCCAGGTTGCCTTGCGCCATGCTGATGGTCAAGGCATTGCCAGCAGCTTGCAGCACCAGTTCACCGCTGTTGCCTGCGGGTACGCGCAACTCTGTGCCGTTGATGGCGCCCACCAGGTTGCGCTTGCGGTCACGCCAGGCCAGCACGCCTTCAAAGGTTTGGTACTTTTGCGTCAGGGCAATGCTGGCGCCGCGCAGCAATCCAGCTGCACACCACAGGCCATCGACCCGCGCAGGCACTGTCCATAAATGAACCTTGCTTGATTTTTCCAGACCCACTGCCTTGTTCGGCACGGGCACCACCGTCGTGCGGTCAGGCTTCCAGTCGCCCATGTCCCAGTCATGCGACACGATACGCGTGCCAGGCTTGAGCGCCAAAAGTGAAGGGCGCAATTGAAGATTGACTTCTGGCAGCAAATACATCGTGATCACAGTCGCCGCTGCCAAGTCGGTTTTAAATAAATCCTGCACCTGAAATTCAGCTTTGTCGGCTACGCCCGCATTGCGCGCATTGGTCTTGCTGATCTCTACCAGACGCGGGTTAATCTCCACCCCCAGCCCGGTCGCCGCAAACCGTTTGGCAGCCAGAATCACAATCCGCCCATCTTCCGAGCCCAAGTCAATCACATAGTCACCGCGCTTGACGCCTGCGGCGTTCAGCATTTCGAGCGTGACGTTGTCGGGGGACGTGATGAAG
Organism: Polaromonas sp.; assembly: GCA_043749005.1. Classification (GTDB taxonomy): domain Bacteria; phylum Pseudomonadota; class Gammaproteobacteria; order Burkholderiales; family Burkholderiaceae_C; genus Polaromonas. The sequence continues at coordinate 1,708 of JAYVEE010000392.1, forward strand.
GGGACTTCTTCGGTGGGCTGGGCTTGGGTCAGTTGAATCGACGTTATCAGCAAGCTGGTAATCAAGACCAAAACTGAGCGAACATTTTTTTGACTTTGAAGATGCATATGAAAGTTGGAAGTCGTTAGTCAGTTGCTGGAGCAGGCTTCGTTCAAAGATATTGGCCATAAAGCACGAAGATCAAGGCGAAGAAACTGAGTGGAATCAGAATCAGATCACTACTTTTAGATGGAGAAACACCCCAAATCGAGGTATGTCAAATCAATTGGTGTCTGACCCTAATTGACTTACTAATCACCTCACTCATCGCCACGATTAAAGTTTATAAAAGAATTTCTTAAAAGCGCAAGCGAGGTGACGAGTGCGACACGAATTTCACCATGAAAGTGCTGGTCAATGATGGCGAAACTGGCAAAAGCATTTTTCGATCGCCAGTCATCTTAGGGTCACGCCGGTAAGAGTCCAGCCAGACGATAGCTCTCGATGAGTTCATCGTAGAGCGCGACATCAGAGCGGCTCCTTGCAATAATCTGCGCGCCGACAATGGCGGCATAGATGGCATGAGCCCGTTTCTCGCTCTTTTCGGTACTGACGACGGCCGTAGCGCAAAGTACTCGAGCTAGCCACGCCACATGAACATCGGCAAAGGCATGCACTTCCTTTTTCACTGCCTCGGGCAGGTCGTCGTATTCGGTCGCCATGAAACTGCCAAGACACAAGCGGTTGTCGCTAGCGATCAACTTGCGGAATATGTCTGGATAGTCGTGCAGGCAACGCAGTGGATCTGAAGTGTCGTCCAGCATGGCGTTCAGTGTCACCGCCGAGTCCTCCCAGTAGCGCCTCGCGATTGCAGTGCCAAGATCGGCCTTGCTCGCGAAGTGGTAGTACATGCTGGCGCTCTTGATGCCGACCTGTTCTGCGAGGT
>JAYVEE010000393.1:0-2631 GCA_043749005.1 Polaromonas sp.
ATGCCCCAAATACTCCTGACCCCTGCCCAGCGCAAAGACCACCGCGCCGACGCCCACCATTTAAACGCCGTTGTGATGATTGGCTCTGGTGGTTTGACGGCCGCCGTCAAAAAAGAAGTTGATGCGGCACTCAATGCCCATGGCCTGATCAAAGTGCGTGCGCAAATGGATGATCGCCCGGCTCGTGAGGCCGTTTTTCAGGAGCTTACTACTGAACTGAACGCCGCACCTATTCAGCACATTGGCAAGTTGCTTGTATTGTGGCGGCCCATGACCGAGAAAGAAAAGAAAGTCAGCGAGGATCGCATGGCTGGCCCGCGCGAAGTGAAAGTGTTGAAAAACAGCTCACGCTACGGACAGCGGCCTGAAGTCAAGGTATTGCGTGTGCTGGGCAACCAGCGCCTGACGCCAGGCGGCACGGTCAAGCGAGCCAAAAAGCCACAGTTGAAAAGCCTGAAAAAACGTTCGCAGGATTAGTTTGCATTCAGCGGTTTTACCCTTAAGTACTAAAGATGACGCATCAAAACCCTCTTCTCGACTTTTCCGACGCACCGTTATTTGACCGTATCCTGCCCGAGCATGTCAGGCCGGCAGTTGATGCGCTGCTGGTTGACGCGCAAGCCGCACTTGAAAAGGTTACTGCCAGCGACTTCCCCGCCAGCTGGAACGCTATTTCCGCCGTGCTCGATGTGGCTACCGAAAAGCTTGGCCGAGCTTGGGGTGCAGTCAGCCATTTGAATGGTGTCGCTGACACACCAGAATTGCGCGCTGCCTACAACGCCGCCCTGCCTGTCATCACCGAGTTTTATACACGTTTGGGCGCAGACGAAGCTCTGTACGCCAAATACAAAGCAATTGATATCAGCACCCTGAACACGGAACAAAAACAGGCCCATAAAAATGCGATGCGTAATTTTGTGCTGTCAGGCGCTGAACTGATGGGCGCTGCCAAAGAACGCTTCGCCAAAATTCAGGAACGGCAAGCCGAATTGAGCCAAAAGTTCAGTGAGAACGCCCTTGATGCCACGGATGCTTTTGCCTATTACGCCAGCGAAAGTGAACTTGCAGGCGTACCACATGACGTGTTGGAAACAGCACGCGAACTGGCTAAAACCGAGGGAAAAGACGGCTATAAACTGACCCTGAAAATGCCATGCTATTTGCCGGTGATGCAGTTTGCCGCAAGTAGCGCGCTACGCGAAATTTTGTACCGCGCCTACTGCACCCGCGCCAGTGACCAGGCACCTGCAGTGTTCAGTAAATTTGACAACAGTGCCGTGATCAGCGAGATTTTGGCGTTGCGGTTGGAAGAATCAAAACTGTTGGGTTACAACAATTTTGGCGAAGTGTCTGTCGTTGCCAAAATGGCCAAGTCGCCAGATGAAGTGATCACTTTTTTGCGCGACCTGGCGCGCCGCGCACGGCCCTTTGCTGAACAGGACGTGGCTGATTTGCGGGCCTTTGCAGCCGAATATTTGAATTTAAAGAACCCTCAACCATGGGACTTCTCCTACATCGCTGAAAAGCTCAAAGAAGAGCGTTACGCTTTTAGCGAGCAGGAAGTCAAACAGTATTTCACTGCACCCAAGGTGCTTGCGGGTTTGTTTAAAATCATTGAAACGCTATTTGAAGTAGCGATTCGCAAAGACGAAGCGCCGGTGTGGAAGCCGGGCGTTCAGTTCTTTCGCATTGAGCGTGCAGGTCAGCTGGTCGGCCAGTTTTATTTGGACCAACCCGCTCGTACTGGCAAACGCGGCGGCGCCTGGATGGACGACGTGCGCGCTCGCTGGCTGCGGCCAGATACGGGCCAGCTGCAAACTCCAGTCGCGCACCTAGTGTGCAACTTTGCCGATGGTGTAGGCGGCAAGCCTGCGCTGCTCACGCATGACGACGTGACTACGCTGTTTCATGAATTTGGTCACGGCTTGCATCACATGCTGACGCAAATCAACGAACGTGATGTGTCAGGCATTAGCGGTGTGGAGTGGGACGCTGTGGAGCTGCCCAGCCAGTTCATGGAGAATTTTTGCTGGGAATGGAATGTGCTCAAACATATGACGGCACATGTCGACACGGGTGAGCCATTGCCACGCGCGTTGTTTGACAAAATGCTGGTTGCCAAAAATTTTCAGGCGGGCATGCAAACACTGCGGCAGGTCGAGTTTTCATTATTTGACATGTTGCTGCACACATCGTTCGATCCTGCCAGCGATGTGATGAACCTTTTAAACGAAGTGCGTGCAGAAGTTGCCGTTATCAAAGCGCCGCTTTACAGCCGAACTGCGCATACATTCAGTCACATCTTTTCGGGTGGTTATGCGGCTGGATATTACAGTTACAAGTGGGCCGAAGTGCTTTCAGCTGATGCTTATGCTGCGTTTGAAGAAGCTGCAAATACAGGTGCGCCGCAAGTCGAAACAGGCCGAAAATACCGTGAAGCCATTTTGGAAGCAGGCGGAAGTCGCCCAGCCATGGAATCTTTCAAGGCCTTCAGAGGCCGGGAACCATCGATAGATGCCCTATTGCGTCATCAAGGCATGGCTTGATAACGTTATAGATGGGTTGCAGATACTTAACCTTGAGCTGATGGAGAAATCGTATGAATTTGCTTAATTCTGTTTTTAGTATCAA
>JAYVEE010000394.1:0-2624 GCA_043749005.1 Polaromonas sp.
TCGTCCGTCAACGCCACTGGCATCCGCTCCAACGCCACCTTGAGCACCTGATCAATCCACTTGACGGGAATGATCTCCAGACCATTTTTGACGTTGTCCGGAATCTCCTGCAGGTCTTTGGCATTTTCTTCGGGAATCAGCACTGTTTTAATCCCACCGCGCAAAGCCGCTAGCAGCTTTTCTTTCAAGCCGCCAATAGCGGTGACTTCACCACGCAACGTTATTTCGCCGGTCATGGCTACATCGCCGCGCACCGGGATGCCTGTCAGCGCTGAAATAAAGGCGGTCGTCATGGCAGCACCTGCACTCGGCCCATCTTTAGGCGTTGCACCGTCAGGCACGTGAATGTGAATGTCACGCTTTTCAAACAAATCGTCCCTGATTCCCAGCATCGCCGAGCGGCTACGCACTACCGTACGGGCGGCGTCGACAGATTCCTTCATCACATCACCCAATGAACCGGTACGGGTAATCAGGCCCTTGCCAGGCATGATGGCGGCTTCAATCGTCAGCAGGTCACCACCAACTTCAGTCCAGGCCAGTCCGACGACTTGCCCAATCTGGTTTTTTTGCTCGGCGCGTCCATAGTCGAATTTGCGAACTCCCAAAAATTCATTCAGGTTGTCAGGTGTCACCACGACTTGGCCCACCATTTTCTTTAGCTGAATACCTTTGACGACCTTGCGGCAAATTTTGCCAAGTTCGCGTTCAAGCGACCGCACGCCCGCCTCACGGGTGTAGTAGCGCACGATGTCGCGCACCGCTTGCTCCTGCACTTCCAGCTCTTCAGCCTTCACGCCATTGTTTTTGACCTGCTTGGGCAGCAGGTAGCGCATGGCGATACTGGTTTTTTCGTCTTCGGTATAGCCCGACAAGCGGATGACTTCCATACGGTCCAGCAGCGCTGGCGGGATATTCATGGAGTTGGACGTGGCCACAAACATCACATCACTCAGGTCAAAGTCAAGCTCGACGTAATGGTCGCCAAAAGTGTGGTTTTGCTCCGGGTCAAGTACCTCCAGCAGCGCACTTGAGGGGTCGCCCCTGAAGTCAGTACCCAGCTTGTCGATTTCATCAAGCAAAAAGAGCGGGTTGCGCGTACCGGCTTTGGACAGGCTTTGTAGCACCTTGCCAGGCAGTGCGCCGATGTAGGTACGACGGTGTCCACGAATCTCCGCTTCATCGCGCATACCGCCCAACGCCATTCGCACATACTTGCGGCCTGTTGCTTTAGCGATCGATTGGCCGAGCGAAGTCTTACCAACGCCCGGTGGGCCGACCAGGCACAAAATCGGCGCCTTGAGTTTGTCTACCCGCTGCTGCACCGCAAGATACTCAACAATGCGGTCTTTGACTTTTTCCAGGCCGTAATGGTCTTCGTTCAGTACGTTTTCAGCGTTGACCAGATCATGTTTGATCTTGGTTTTTTTGCTCCACGGCAAAGACGTCAGCACGTCAATGTAAGTGCGTACCACGGTTGCTTCAGCCGACATCGGCGACATGAGCTTTAGTTTTTTGAACTCGGCATCAGCTTTCTTTTTCGCCTCTTTTGGCATTTTTGCAGCTTTGATCTTTTTCTCGATCTCGTCTACATCAGCGCCGTCTTCGCCATCACCCAGCTCTTTTTGAATCGCCTTGACCTGCTCGTTCAAATAAAAATCACGCTGATTTTTTTCCATCTGCCGTTTAACACGGCCCCGGATCTTCTTGTCAACATTCAAAATATCAACTTCACGTTCAAGCTGCTCATACAGGTTTTCCAGCCGTTCCTTGATGGGCGACAAGCCAAGAATGACCTGCTTTGCATCCAGCTTCAAGGGTAAGTGCGCGGCAATCGTGTCAGCGAGGCGACCTGCGTCGTCAATGCTTGAAATCGACGTGAGAATCTCAGGGGGAATTTTCTTGTTCAGTTTGACGTAGTGGTCAAACTGCTGCATTACTGCACGGCGCAGCGCTTCAATTTCGCTGGCTTTGTCCGCAGCGATAGCCACCGGCTCAATGGGCGTTACATTGGCGCTAAAGTGCAGTTCACCGTCTTCAATGTTGTTGACTTTGGCGCGTTGCTGACCTTCGACCAGCACTTTGACCGTACCGTCTGGCAACTTGAGCAACTGCAGGATGGTAGCCACGCAGCCGACATCAAACATGTCCTCCACCATGGGTTCGTCTTTGGCGGCTGTTTTCTGTGCCACCAGCATGATGCGACGTTCAGACTCCATGGCCGATTCAAGTGCCTTGATGCTTTTTGGACGTCCCACAAAAAGCGGAATGACCATGTGCGGGAACACCACCACATCGCGCAAAGGCAACAGGGGCAAGTCTAGTGGCGTGGGGGGCAAAGTGGTAGGTGCTGACATAAGTGCTTTGTTAGACCTTTAAAAACATTCGTTACCCCATGATTTGGGGCATAAAAACTAAACTTCAAGCCGGGTTGGCTCAAGCCTTTTTGGCCGCTTCGCGGTACACCAATAGCGGCGCCTTGTTTTCTTCAATGGTTGATTCATCCACTACCACTTTGTCGACATTGCTGGTCGTTGGCAAATCAAACATCGTGTCGATGAGCGACTGCTCAAGAATTGAGCGCAAACCGCGCGCGCCCGTTTTGCGCGCCAGTGCCTTACGGG
>JAYVEE010000395.1:0-2624 GCA_043749005.1 Polaromonas sp.
TTGAACAACGATTTGGCGGCCGGCATTCCCGGCATGCTTGAAGACGTGAACGAGCAATATTTGCTGCCTCCGCTGCACGCCAGTGGCTCCGTTCGCAGCAAGGCCAATCACTTCAAGGCGTATGAAGAAGTAGCCAAACGGTTTGGCAAGCTGATCGGCGTGGATTCGTGGTTGATCAATCCAATGTTTACGCACTGCGGGCAGGTAGACGTGGCGACCAGCGAGGGTTTGGACAGCCTGAGCGTACAGGTCGATGCGCTGCTGACCAAAATCAAACGCAAATACAAGGAATACGGCATCCATGAAAAGCCGTTCGTACTGGTCAAATGCAACAGCGGCAGCGGCGAAGGCACTTGTGGCATGGGCATCCTGACCGTGCGCGATATAAAAGACCTGGACGCTTGGGCCGCCAAAAACAAATCCGACAAAATCCAGCCGACCAACCCGGTGATGGACATCATCATTCAGGAAGGTGTGCAAACCAACGAGCGCGTCAACGCTGCAGTGGCTGAGCCTGTGGTGTACTTGATGGACCGCTATGTGGTGGGTGGTTTTTACCGCATTCACGCTGATCGCGGCATTGACGAAAACCTCAACGCACCGGGCGCCAGCTACGTACCACTGGCTTTTGCCGATAGTGGGCGCTTACCGCAGTCCGGTGAAAAGCCCGGTTCCAGCAGCCCGAACCGCTTTTACATGTATGGCGTGGTTGCTCGTCTGGCCATGCTTGCAGCAAGTTACGAGCTGGAAGCCACCGACCCCAACGCAGAGGTTTACGACTGAGAATGCCTGAAATTCCTTATTCTGCCTGTTTTCAGGTATGTTTTGGGCCTGCATACTAATAAGTATGCGGGTGAACAGCTACTGAAATAATAGCAATTACGACTCCCACGAATCCAGTTGCTGCATTGCAACAAAAGCTGAATTAGTTAACGGAGCACTATTTTGGCGCTTTGAAACCGCTCAATGCGGGTGCAAAATAGCGTTCCCCAAGCTACCCATACCCGTTCTGACAAAAAACGGGAAGTTTTTGTGCAATCATCAAAATCATCACTTTCCGCACTTGTTTTAGGTGCGATTGGCATTGTTTACGGCGACATCGGAACCAGCGTTTTGTATGCGGTCAAAACGGTTTTTGCAGATGGTCATGTAGCGCTGACACCCAGCAACATTTTTGGCATTTTGTCCATCTTCTTTTGGACGCTCACCGTTATTGTCTCAATCAAATATGTGATGCTGGTGCTGCGGGCAGATAACCACGGCGAAGGCGGCACAGCAGCACTGCTGGCTTTGGCCTCCAACGCTGTCAAAGACAAACCTGTTTTGCGACGCCGCTTGTTGATTGTTGGTATGTTTGGCGCCGCACTGTTTTATGGCGACGGCGTGATTACCCCAGCCATTTCAGTGCTGTCTGCTGTTGAGGGATTGGAGATTATTTCACCCAAGTTCACCAAATATGTGGTGCCATTGACTCTGATAATTCTGCTGGCTTTGTTCATGGTGCAAAAGCGCGGCACTGGAGGGATCGGCAAATTTTTCGGCCCTATCACGCTGGCCTGGTTTATCGCCATTGGCTTGCTGGGTGGGATGCAGGTTGCAAACAATCCCAGTATTTTAAAAGCGCTCAGCCCACACTATGCCCTGATGTTCATGTGGGCCAGTCCTGTCACGACGTTTTTAATTTTGGGCGCCATCGTTTTGTGTGTCACCGGCGCTGAAGCGCTTTACGCCGACTTGGGTCATTTTGGCAAGCGCCCGATTCGCCTGGCCTGGTTTGCAGTGGTTATGCCTGCCCTTACGCTGAATTACTTTGGTCAGGGCGCATTGCTTTTGACAACACCCGCGGCAGTTAAAAACCCCTTTTATCTGATGACGCCCGAATGGGCGCTGCTTCCCATGGTGGCGTTAGCCACAGCAGCGACAGTCATTGCGTCGCAGGCTTTGATTTCAGGCGCTTTTAGCGCCACCAAACAGATCATCCAGCTGGGCTACCTGCCGCGTCTGCAAATGACGCACACCAGCATCAAGGAAACCGGGCAAATTTACATCCCCTTTATTAACTGGGCGTTGTTTACGGCAATTGTGCTGGCGGTTATTTTCTTTAAATCGTCCGAAGCGCTGGCCACTGCTTATGGCATAGCCGTCTGTGGCAATATGCTGATCACTACTGTTTTGACGTTTTATGTGGTGCGTTTTGGCTGGAAGTACCCGCTGTGGGTGTGCATTGCGTCCACGGGCATTTTCTTTTTGATTGACTTTTTGTTTTTGGCATCAAACATGCTGAAGTTTGTTGAGGGTGGATGGTTCCCCATCTTGTTGGCAGGTGCGATTTTTACCTTGATGGTGACCTGGAAAGAAGGTCGTTTTATTCTGAACCAGAAGCTGCGTGAAGATGCCATTGAGTTGCCCAGTTTTTTGGAAGCGGTTTTCGTCAGTCCGCCGGTTCGGGTTGAAGGCACAGCAGTGTTTTTGACCGCAGCGCCAGGCACTGTGCCCAATGCGTTGCTGCACAACCTGAAGCACAACAAGGTGCTACATGAGCAAAACCTGTTTGTCACGGTGCGCAACCACGAGGTTCCCTGGATAGGCCTGAGCAAACGGCTGGAGGTTGAATCCCTGGGCCA
>JAYVEE010000396.1:0-23621 GCA_043749005.1 Polaromonas sp.
TGAAATTACACCGCCAACAAGGGATGCCGTTTCAGCATGGATCAAGGAAGCAAAGTTGGTCAACGACAACTTTTTGTTTCCCAGCCGGGTTCATGAATCACCACACCTAGGAAGCAGGCAGTACGCACGAATACTGAATTCCTGGATTGAAGAAATCGGTCTGGATCCAACGGCCTATGGCACCCACACGATTCGCCGCACCAAAGCATCTTTGATCTATCGTCGTACCAAGAACATTCGTGCTGTTCAATTGCTCTTAGGGCACAGCAAATTGGAAAGCACTGTTAGGTACCTTGGCATTGAGGTCGAGGATGCTTTGGAGCTCTCGGAGCAGACGGAAATTTGAATTCGATCGAACGGGTATACGTAACCAAATTGGCTGCCAGATACCGCTTATTCGCCTGAGACCGCTTCTGGCCCAGTCCGGGTGCTCATTGTCAGTTGCTGACTGTCCGCTTCCGCTGCTTTGCGGCCCTTGTAGTTTACCTGGCCCGCGACTCCCGCCGCATCAAATATGTATCCATCACCCACCCATGCGCAGTCCGCGCCGCTTGCCGCTCCACCAGAATCCGCGCGCACACTTCCGCCAACGGTCCCGCAATGCACATCTGCTGCGGCATGCCCAGATACGCACCCCACCAGATCATGATCCCTTCCGGCGACAGGTGCTGAAAGGCGCAGTCGCCGTCCAGCATCACGGCAATGGTATCGGCGCTTTCTGGCCAGCCGTGATCGCGTAGCTGGCGGCCGGTGGTGATGGTGACTGGGGCGTTGATAACGTTCAGCGCAATCGCGTGCGCAGCCGTGAGCGCCTGCAGCGCGGTGATGCCGGGCACAACCGTTACCATGACCGGCAGTTGCACCGCCAGGCGCTCGGCAATGCGCAGGGTACTGTCGTACAGCGACGGGTCGCCCCACACCAGCAGGGCCACCCGTCCACCCGCAGGCAAATGACTGCGGATGGTGGTCACCCACACCTCGGCAATAGCGTCATGCCAGCGGTTTACGGCAGCGAGATAGTCTGGGTCATCGGCATCGCGCACCGGCATGTTAAAGCCTACCACCTGGGTGGCGGGGTTGGTCACCAATTCCTTGCAGAGTTGCAGGCGCAGATCAGCAAGGTCCGCTTTGCCCGCGCCTTTGTGGGGCACCAAAATCAAATCCGCCGCATTCAGCGCCATCACGCCCTGGCGGGTCACGTGGTCCGGGTTGCCAGTGCCAATGCCGACCAGGCAAAGGTCGATCTTCACTCGGTGCCTGCCGGAAAGCGGGGCGTGGTGCCTAGCGGACGGTAGCGGCGGTCGTAGTCACCTGCGTACAGGCGACTGTGGGCAAAATCTTGCTCGCCCAAGTTTTGGCCCAGGGTGTGGCCGACCAAAATCAGTGCCGTGCGCTCCATGCCTTCGCCCACGGCGGCTTCAATGGTAGACAGGGTAGCGCGCACCACGCGCTCGTCTGGCCAACTGGCACGCCAGACCACGGCCACCGGGCAGTCTGCGCCGTAGTGCGGACTCAGCTCAGTCACCACGCGCGGCAGCACGTGGACGGACAGGTGGATGGCCAGAACCGCCTGGGTGGCGGCAAAGTTGGCCAGCGACTCGGTGCTGGGCATGGCCGATGCGCGGCCCGAGGTGCGGGTAAGCACCACCGACTGGCTCAGGCCGGGTAGCGTTAGCTCGGCCTCCAGCGTGGCCGCCGCTGCTGCAAACGACGGCACGCCAGGCGTGACGGTGTACGCAATACCCAGCGCGCGCAAGCCGCGCAGTTGTTCGCCCATGGCCGACCACACCGACAAGTCGCCCGAATGCAGGCGGGCCACATCCTGCCCGGCGGCGTGCGCGGTACAGATCTCGGCCAATATCTGCTCCAGCGACAGGGACGCCGTGTTGACGATGTGCGCACCGGGCGGGCAGTGGGCCAGTACGCCTTCGGGCACCAGCGAGCCCGCGTAGAGGCATACCGGGCTGGCAGCAATGTAGTCGCGGCCGCGCAGGGTGAGTAAATCTGGTGCGCCAGGGCCTGCGCCAATAAAGTGAACGGTCATGGTTGGATATTTTCAGAGAAAGCTATGGCTGCGGTCGCCAGACGGTCGGGGCTTGTGCAGCGGGGGGTGAGCAGCTGGGCTCTAACAGGCTCAGCCTGAATAGTCATTGCTGCGGCGGCCAGCGCTGCGGCCTCTGCCACGCTGTGCGCGCCGTAGCGGGTGGGCACATGGGCGCTGGGCGTGGCGGCTTGGCTGGCTAACTGCGATAGGTTTACAGGGGTGATGGGTAGTTGCAGTTCTGCGGCCAGTTGCAGCAGGGCGGGGTGGCTGGCTTTGTCGGCGGCCGTGGCCAGGGCGGTAAGGGTGATGGGCATGCCGGACGCGCTGTACGTGCTGGCCGGGCCCTGGGCTTGCTGTGTCGCATTCAAGGCGGCATTCAGGGCGGCACGCAAAGACGCCACATCGCACTGGGCCCGAAAACCCAAGCCCGCCACCATCACCATGGCGCCCTCACAGCGTCACGCTCCACTGCACCACCGCACGGCTAGGCTGCCAGCCGCGCATGCGGCCCAGCGGTGCGGCCTGTGCCAGTTCAATGCGCAGTAGCCCACCGCCGTGTTGGGCGTGCAGTTGCAGCAAGGCGGATTCGGTTTCCAGTGTCACCGCGTTCACCACCAGGCGGCAGCCTTTGGGCGCTATGGACTGCAATGCGGTGAACAACGCTATGTCGAAGCCGCCGCCTACAAACACTGCGTTGGGCTGGGGTAGCTCAGCAAGCCGGTCTTGTGCGACGCCGTGGTGCACAGCCAAGCGGTGCTCAACGCCAAAGCATGCGGCGTTGGCACGGATGTTCGCCACACGCTCGGCGTTTTGCTCTACAGCGCTGGAGGTGCCGCGCGCCAAACACCACTCGACCGACACCGAACCCGAGCCTGCACCCAAGTCCCACAAGTGTTCGCCGGAGCGCGGTGCCAGTGCGCTCAAGGTGAGGGCACGTATGGGCGACTTGGTGATTTGCCCGTCATGGACAAAGTAGCTGTCCGGCAGGCCGGGGACGTTTGCCAGCCCCAGCGGGCCGACCACCTGCACCGCCACTGCCACCGGGCTCTGTATGTCTGCAAAGTCCAGCGCATGGGCTGTGCTTTGGCGTATGCGCTCATGCGGGCCGCCCAATGCCTCAAGCACCCACAGCTCAGAGGCACCGCCGCCTTGGTAGGCGAGCCACTGTGCAAAGTCTTGCACCGCCGGGCCACCGCGCAGCAGGCACAGCAGTTGCGCGCTGTCATGCAGGGCAGGGCGGATGCGCGCAAAGGGGGCGGCGTGCAGACCAAAGCAGTGCACATGTTCCAGGCGCCAACCTAAGCGGGATGCAGCCAGCGAAAAGGTGGAGGGCGATGGAAAGGCCACCCATTCACCCGGCGCCAGGTGCGCCGCCAGGCCGCCCCCTGCCCCGAACCAGAATGGGTCGCCCGAGGCCAGCACCACCACCGGCTGGCCGCGCAGGGCCAGCACCGGGGCTACATCAAACGGCAGCGGCCACTCCGCGCCCCGGCTGCCCACACCGGCCAGCGCAAGATGTCGTGCACCGCCAAACACGTGCTGTGCTTGGGCTAGGGCCGAGCGGCTACCATTACTCAGGCCATGCAAACCATCTTCACCTATTCCAATGATCGATAGCCAAGGTTCAGACATGGTGCGCACCGTGTTGCGTGTGCTTGTGCTGGGGGGCACGCTGGATGCCAGCCGCTTGGCGCAAGCCTTGGCACAGGCGGGGGTGGACGGTATTTTTTCTTACGCAGGCCGCACCAATGCGCCCATAGCCCAGCCGCTGCCAACCCGCGTGGGAGGATTTGGCGGCGTAGCTGGCTTGCAGGTTTTTTTGCAGGCCGAGCGCATTACCCATGTGGTGGACGCTACCCACCCCTTTGCCGCGCAGATGAGCAGCAACGCGGTGCAGGCCTGTACCAGAGCGGGCGTGCCCCTGCTGGCGCTGGAGCGGCCCGCGTGGCAGGCTCAAAGCGATGATGTGTGGCAACACGTGCCCGATATAGCCGCCGCGGTGCAGGCCTTGCCCGCCGAGCCTGCTCGCGTGTTTTTGGCCATTGGCCGCCAGCATGTGGCGCCATTTTTGGCCTGCGCGCAGCATTGGTATCTGTTGCGATTGGTCGATCCGGTGATCGATTCGGTTTTGGATTTGTTCGCCGAGCACGGCCATGTGGTGCTGGACCGGGGACCGTTCACCGTGGAGGGCGACCGGGCCTTGCTGCAGGTGCACGGCATCACCCATGTGGTGTCCAAAAACTCCGGTGGCGCAGGCGCCCAGGCCAAGCTGATGGCGGCGCGCGAGCGGACTTTGCCGGTGATTATGATCGACCGCCCCTTCATTTCCGCGCGCCCAACGGTTAGTGCCGTAGAGGGTGTTTTCCGCTGGCTGGGCTTGGTATGTGGCTACTAAATTCATAGCGACGAGCGCGGTGTGTAGACGAATTGGCCGACGCGGCGTGTGGCGCTGTTGCCCACGATGACCAGGGTGCGCATGTCGGCCATCTCAGGGGTTGCCTCTGCCAGGCAGACGGTCAGCAACTTTTCTTCCGCTGTGCTCACGGCGCGGGCAAAGGTGATGAGCCGGTCTGGTCCGCAGGTCTCAACCAAGATCTCCAGCACGCGGGCGAAAGTGTGCGGACGGCTGGCCGAGCGAGGGTTGTAAAACGCCATTGCAAAGTCGGCCCCAGCGGCTGCGCGCAGGCGGGCTTCGATTAGCTCTGCGGGCTTGAGGTTGTCGCTCAAGTTGATGGCGCAGAAGTCGTGACCTAAGGGCGCTCCGGCGCGTGCCGCCGCTGCCAGCATGGCGGTTATGCCGGGTAGCACGCGAATGTCTAAAGTCTGCCAGTCCGGGCGGCCCTCCAGCGCTTCGAACACGGCCGCGGCCATGGCAAACACACCGGGGTCGCCAGAGGACACGATGACCACTTGCTTGCCTTCAGAGGCCATTTGCAGCGCCGCCCGGGCGCGTTCCATCTCGACACGGTTGTCAGACGCATGCAGCGTGAGGCCAGGGCGCGGTGCGATGCGTGCCACGTAGGGGATGTAGCCCACAATGTCGGTGGCAATGTCAAGGGCGGCTGTCACTTCGGGCGTTACCAGTTGTGGGTTGCCGGGCCCCAGGCCGGCAATGCAGAGCCCGCCCTTCACACTATCCGGGTTCACTCCTGCACCTCCGGGCGGCGGCCGCTGCCATGCACCAGCACGATGGCGAAGTACGGGCAGTCGTTACCGTCGGCCTCGGCGAGTTTGAGCACGCGCTCACCAGGCATGGTGCCGCGCTCTACCAGCCAGGCCTGTTCCAGGCGGCCGGCTGAGGCCAGCGCGCGGCGCACGCGGGGCAGGTTGCGGCCGGTTTTCATGATGACGAGGGCATCGGCTCCCTGCATATGACGCACCAACTCGTCTTCGGGCAGGGTGCCCATGAGTACGGTCATCACGTCGTCGCCCCAAGTGATGGGTACACCGGTGGCCGACCAGCAGCCCACCATGCCCGGAATACCGGGTATCACTTCCACCGTGACGCGGCCTTGAAGCCGGATGTACAGGTGCATGAAAGAGCCGTAGAAAAACGGATCGCCCTCGCAGAGCACCAGCACGTCCTGCGTTTGGGCCGTCTCGGACAGCCGCTTGGCCCAGTGGTCATAAAACGTGGCCATGCAGTGGATGTATTCTGGGCTGTCAAAGGGCAGCTCGGTGGTGACCGGGTATTCCATGGGGTACTCGATCGCATCGGGGGCCAGCATGCCTTCCACAATGCGACGGGCCTGGCCAGGGCGGCCTTTTTTGCGGAAGTAGGCCACGTGGCTGGCAGCACGGATGGCGCGGTCGGAGCGCACGCTCATCAAGTCGGGGTCGCCGGGGCCTAATCCGGCGCAGAGGATACGACCCATCAGATTTCCCTCCGGCTGGCGAGTGCGTTCACTGCAGCTACAGTGATGGCGCTGCCACCCAGGCGGCCCAGCACCACCATGGCGGGGGCGGGTGGCGCTGCCATCAGCGCGGCCTTGGATTCGGCTGCACCCACAAAGCCCACTGGGCAGCCAATGATGGCCGCAGGGCGTGGGCAAGCTGTGTCTTGCAGCATGTTGAGCAGGTGAAAAAGTGCGGTGGGCGCATTGCCGATGCAGACCACAGCACCAGTCAAATGGGGGCGCCAGAGTTCCAGCGCAGCCGCGCTGCGGGTGGTGCCCATGTGCTGGGCCAGATCGCGCACGCTGGGGTCTTGCAGAGTACAGATGATGGCGTTGTCAGCCGGCAGGCGGCTGCGCGTGATGCCTTCGCTCACCATGCGTACATCGCAGAGGATAGGCGCGCCAGCCTCCAATGCAGCACGGGCAGCGTCAGCCATGCCGTCGGTAAAGCGCACATGGGCTTCGAGCCCGACCATGCCGGTGGCGTGGACCATGCGAACCACGGCCAGCTCTTCAGCAGCGCTGAAGCGGCTGAGATCGGCTTCTGCCCGGATGATGGCAAAAGACTGTCGGTAGATGGCATCGCCATCGGTCTCATAGGTGTGGCGCATGTGCTAACTGTTTTAAATGGTCGGCGATGGCCGCTGGATTCAGATCGCGCGCATCCGGGGGGGATGCGGCGGTGCCGTGTTGTACCAGATCAAACCCTGCGGGCGTGGCCACTAGCGTAATGGCCGGGTTCGGGTACGCGCAGCCTTTGCTGCAGCCCGATACGTGCAGCACATGGCCGAGTGGAACCAGTGGGGCCAGCGCATGGGCCAGCTCACGTGTGGGGGCTGCTGCCTGATTGCAGCCAGGCGCGCCCGTGCAGGCGCTGACGCGCAGACGCACATCGTCGGCATGGGTGATGAGTTCGGACAGCGGGGGCACGGTTTGGGCCCCCTCCACCAGCAGACTGCGCCACGGTGTGAGGCGCAAAGGTCCCAGGGCGGACAGTGCGCGCAACGTGTCCACAGGCATCTGGCCGAATTCAAAGCCCACCACGCAACCCTGCGGCACCAAGCCCCAGGGTGGGCAGGCCACCTTGTTGGTGGGCACTGGGGTGTCTGCCAAGCAGGCGAGCACCGGAGTTTGGGCGACCAAGGCTGCCATGCGGCCATGCCCGAATGGTGCGCCGCCTGCCGTGATAAACCAGTGCGCCAGCTCCAAGGCCCGCGCGATAGCGCACTTTCCAGAAGCGACCATCCCGCGGGTGCTGCCGTTGGCATAGACCAAAAAACCCTGCGCATGGCGCTCCAAACGGATGTCGGCCGAGCAACCGCGCAGTAAAGGCACGGTACCGCAGTCCAGCGCAAAGCCGAACTTGGCCGGAAGTGTGGGCGCGCTGGGCTGGCTCAGGGCCTTTGACAGTGCTTGCGCCAGGCTGGGCGTACCGTCGGCAGCCTGCCACAAGGGAGATACGAGGATGTTGCGGCGCGATTCGGCTTGCACATCGGTGTCAATCAAGTCCAGGGCCTGTAGCCCGGCCAGCAGGGCGGGGTAGTCTCGCGCGGCAATGCCACGCAACTGCAAGTTGGCGCGGCTGGTCAGGTCCAAGAGAGGCTGTGCGTAGCATGCCGCCAATTCAGCAATGCCATGGCCCTGCGCCTGTGTCAAACGCCCCAGCGGCGGGCGGATGCGCAGCACCAGGCCATCCCCCGAGGGCATGGGGCGCAGTGCACCGGGGCACCAGCCTTGGATACGTGCACCGTGTGGAGCGTGGGGATGGGCGGACATGTGGAGTAAGGGAATCGCATTCCTGGTTTACGGATTTACAAGTTGGAAACCCAGAACCCGCAAAACTTTTAAGTATCGCATCCATAGGCCGGTTAAAAGCCCACGCAGTGAGCTCGCAAGCTGAACGCCGCTCAACGCACGTATGATGGCGTTCCTCGTGATCACCCCAATTTTCAATGACTGAACGTTTTTCTTCTATCACCCTTGATTTTGTTTGCATGGTAGGGGCGGGTCCGGGTCCGTTGGATCTCATGACTCTGTGTGCGCTGAACCGGCCGCGCAACGCCGCTGTGCTGGTACACGACCGTTTGGACAGTATCAAAGTATTGGATCAGATACCGCACCAAGCCCACCGGGTTTATCTGAGCAAGACCTTGGGTGACCACGCAATGCCGCAACAGTGTATTTACGCCTTGCTGGTCGCATACACACGGATTGGCAGCAGGGTGGTGCGCCTCAAGGGGGGTGATTCTTATGCGTTTGGCCGCGGCGGGGAAGAGGTACAGGCCTTGCGGGTTCAAGGCATTGCTTTTGAAGTGGTGCCGGGTATGACGGCTGCCAGCAGCTGCGGGCATTCAATTGTTGCACCGCAACCTTGCCGGCAGCTGTGTGTTTTTGCCAGGTCATTTTGCGCAAGACGATGCCACGCACGACTGGCGGGCTCTGGCGCAGCCAGGGCAGACGCTTGTTTTGTACATGGGTGTGCAGCGTCTGGCGCAAATTGTAGAGCGGCTGTTCGGCCATGGGTGGGCACCCGGCACACCGGCCGCTATCGTGCGCGACGGCAGACGCCGTACACAAATGGTGATCGCATGCAGTCTGCGACGTTCACTACAAATGCCGCCAGCTTATGGTCCTCAACCCGGCTTGCTGATTTTTGGAGAGACGGTGAGCATGAGCCCGCAATCCTATGCCGACTGACCAGCTGATGGACATACCGGCTCAGGCCTTTACGCCCGCCGAGCGTACTGCGGTGTACCGCGCCATTTCCGAGCGGCGCGACATGCGGCACTTTGCCGGTGGCACTGTTGCGCCTGAAGTGATGTGGCGCTTGCTTCAAGCCGCCCACCACGCACCTAGCGTGGGGCTGATGCAGCCCTGGCGATTCATTCGTGTGCGCAGCCAGCCCTTGCGGCAGGCCTTGCATGCGCTGGTAGAACAAGAACGCATGCTGACGGCCAAGGCACTGAACGAGCGCGAAGATGAATTCATGAAACTCAAAGTGCAAGGTATTCTTGATGCGGCAGAAGTGCTGGTCGTTGCCATGCCGCCTGGGCGGGAGCAACATATTTTCGGTCGCCGGACATTGCCGGAAATGGATATGGCATCTGCTGCCTGCGCGATTCAAAACCTTTGGCTGGCAGCGCGCGCCGAGGGGTTGGGCATGGGGTGGGTGTCGATGTTTTGTCCATTGCAACTGGCGAAGCTGCTTCAGATGCCGGACGGCAGCCAGCCGATTGCAATTTTGTGTCTTGGCCCGGTCGATGCGTTTTATGACCAGCCCATGTTGCAGGCGGAAAAATGGGCTAGCCGCGCGGCGCTTGCGGCAATGGTGTTTGAAGACACCTGGGGCAAGCCGCAACCTATGCTTTCTGAAAATTGATTGTGAAAGCTGCTCATCCCTGCATTGCTTTTGGGTTTGGGCGCGCGGCAGCGCTTCAGGCGCTGGTTTTTCGTAAAAATTTTTAACAGCTAAAACGTGTTGTTCCTATTTAGCTCCACTTCTAATTTGTTGGTCTTTGGCGCGGCGTTGCTGGTTGCCCTGATTGCTGACCATTATTTGGGCGAACCCCCCGCACGCCTGCACCCAGTGGTATGGACAGGCAATTACTTGAACTGGGCTTCCAGGCGGCTTCAGCCTGAAGCTTTAACTGTTGTTCGTGATTTGAAGTCATTTTGGCTTGCAGCCGCCTTTTGGTGTGCGGGAGCAGCTATGGTTTTTGTAGTGGCTTTTGCTGTGCAATGGGCTGCGTTTCAACTGCCCTGGTATCTGGCTGCGTTGTTGCTGGGCCTGGCGCTTAAGCCCATGCTGGCCTGGGCGATGCTGCGGTCAGAAGTTGCGGCAGTAGAAGTTGCTTTAGGCCAGTCGCTGGATGCAGGACGGCAGCGATTAGCCATGCTGGTCAGCCGTGATACGGCAAACCTGAATGAGTTTGAAGTGCGGGAAAGCGCGATTGAATCGCTGGCTGAAAACCTCAATGATTCTGTCGTGGCACCGATCTTCTGGTTTGTGCTTTTCGGTCTGCCAGGTGCGGCGGTTTACCGCTTTGCCAATACCGCTGATGCGATGTGGGGCTACCGGGGTTTGCGCAATGGAATGAACTGGGAATGGGCTGGCAAGTGGGCTGCGCGCGCTGACGATGTGCTGAGCTGGCTGCCTGCGCGTATTACTGCGCTTTTGCTGGCGCTGATCTCCGGTGGTATCCGTTTGCAAAAGCTAGGTGAAGAAGCCCGCAAAACATCATCACCCAACAGCGGCTGGCCGATGGCTGCAATGGCGCTGGCTCTGGGTGTGCGGCTGCAAAAGCCCGGTGTGTATGTTTTGAATGCATCTGGCAGGCCACCGGAGCCAAAAGATACCGTTTTAGCTCAAAAAAATGCATTAAAAGTGGTTATAGCTGCCGTTTTATTTGCGCAAGCAGCTATTTATTTGATAGCAATTCTCAAGCCATGACTTCACTTTCTCAGCGTATTCACGGCGGCCCGGATGCATCGGGCGTTGCGCTGTTTGACTTTTCAACCAACGCCAACGCCTGCGGGCCGTGCCCGGCAGCTTTTGCAGCCGTCCACCAGGCGGATGCAACGCGATACCCGGATGCCAGCTACACGGCGCTGCGTGAGCAACTGGCGGCTTTTCATGACGTTGATGCGCAGCGCATAGTCCTGGCGACAAGTGCCAGTGAGTTTATTTTTCGCATCACGGTGATGGTGGTCAGTAGGGGGGGTAAGTCGGTCGGTTTGCCACCGTACAGCTATGGCGACTATGCCCAAGCCGCCGCAGCGCATGGTTTGAAAGTTATAGATTCAGGCTCTGTGGATCTGTGCTGGGCCTGCGAGCCGTCCAGCCCGCTCGGTGCGGCGCATAAGGAGTGGCTCAGTCTCCCAAGTGCCGTGCAAGTCCTTGATCGGGCTTACGAACCGATGCGACTAAACGGTGTTTTTGCGCATGCTGATGATCTTCACAAGTTTTGGCAGCTCTATTCGCCCAACAAAGCCTTGGGCCTGACGGGCGTGAGGGCAGCTTATGCCATTGCACCTGTTGATGCGGCGGCAGACGTTGAAACCTTGAACCAGCTTTGCCCGTCATGGCCGATAGGCGCGCATGGTGTGGCCATGCTCAAAGCGTGGACAGGCTCAGAATCGCAAGCCTGGCTGGCGGGCAGCTTGAGCACGTTGCGGATGTGGAAAACGCAGCAGATGGAACTGTGCGAATCGTTTGGCTGGACGGTATTGCCCAGCCTGGCCAATTTTTTCGTATGTCGGGCTGATATTGACTTAGCCGCGCTACCTCAGCATGGCATCAAACTGCGCGACTGCACTTCTTTTGGCTTGCCCGGGCTCGTGCGCCTTAGCGTGCAAAGGTCTGCTGCGCAAGACGCGCTTCACAATGCGTGGCAACAGATAAAAGGGCTTGCATGACTGCAAAAGCCGTGATGGTTTTGGGTACGACCAGTGGGGCTGGTAAAAGTTGGCTGACGACTGCTTTATGTCGTTATTACGCCAGACAAGGGCTGAAAGTCGCACCCTATAAAGCGCAAAACATGAGCAATAACGCAAGGGTGGTTGCGGGTGGCGAAATAGGCAGTGCCCAATACTTTCAGGCGTTGGCAGCAAACGCCACGCCTGAAGTCCGCATGAATCCACTCCTGCTCAAGCCAGAAAAAGACACTCAAAGCCAAGTGATATTAATGGGACTGGTAAATGCTGAATTATCAAAAATGGAATGGCGTGAACGTAGTGCATCAGTCTGGCCAGTCGTTGCAACTGCGTTGGACGAGTTGATGCACGATAGCGATGTGGTGGTGATTGAAGGTGCTGGTTCGCCCGCCGAAATCAACTTGAAATCCAGCGACATCGTCAATATGCGGGTGGCGCTGCACGCCAATGCAGCTTGTCTGCTGGTGACGGACATTGACCGGGGTGGGGCGTTTGCGCACCTGTATGGCACTTGGGCGATGCTGGACTCTTACGAAAAAAGTTTGATCAAGGGATTTGTGTTGAACAAGTTCAGGGGCGATGCAAAGCTGCTGGCCCCCGGCCCGCAAATGCTGCAAGACCTGACGGGTGTACCCATAATTGCCACGCTGCCGATGTGGTGGCAGCATGGCCTGCCTGAAGAAGATGGTGTGTTTGACGACAAAACAAAGTCCAGCGGGCAAGTCACTAAAACCATTGCCGTGATTGCCTACCCACGCATCAGCAACTTTGACGAGTTTCAGCCTCTCAAAAACGTTCCGGGTGTGCGTCTTCTGTGGGCGCGCAGCCCGGCAGAACTTGCGGGCCTGACCAGCAGCGACTGGATTATTTTGCCCGGCTCCAAGGCCACAAGCAGCGACCTGACCTGGCTGCGTGCGCAAGGGCTCGACCAGGCCATAAATACCCATTCAGCACGCGGTGGGCCAGTGCTGGGAATTTGCGGTGGCCTGCAAATGCTGGGTGAAGCATTGATTGACCCACACGGCATTGATGGCAATGCGGCAGGCTTGGGTTTGCTGGGCGTGGTAACGGTGTTTGAAGAGGCCAAAACGGTACAGCACAGACACACGCACTTTGAAATGCCGCATGGCGCATGGGCCGCCCTTGCAAACTTATCTGTTACGGGGTATGAAATTCACCATGGGCAAACAGCGTTACGTGCCGATTTGGCAGACGGTACACATGCGGTCATGCCGTGCGACCTGGCCTGGCAAAACGCGCAAGGCAATGTGCTGGGTATCTATTTGCACGGGCTGTTTGAAGACCCCGCTGTATTACAAGCGCTGTTTGGTGCGTCGGTGCCAACACTAGACACGGTTTTCGACGGCTTGGCAGACTACATCACGCAGCACTTTCACGAAGGTGTACTACAGTCGTTTATTGCCTAGAAAGTGCATTTCATTCATGGAGTCTTTTATGACCCAGCAAGCATTACAGCGTCGTCAATTGCTTCAATGGGCAGCGCTTGGCAGCGCAGCTTTGGTGCTACCACCCAGAGCATGGACGCAAACCAGCGTTGGCAGTACGCCTTTCACCCTGGGTGTAGCCAGCGGCTCGCCCACCCAAGATTCAGTGGTGCTCTGGACGCGGCTCATGCTGCCATTTGCGCACCCCCCTGGCAGCCCGGGGGTCAGCGTGCGCTGGGAAGTTGCACACGACGACAAGTTCGCCCGCATTGCGCAATCGGGGCAGTCGCTCGCCGTTGCTGGCCTGGCCTATTCAGTTCATGCGGAAGTACAAGGCCTGGAGCCTGACCGCTGGTATTTTTATCGCTTCATGGCGGGTGACACTGTGAGCAGTATGGGTCGTACCCGCACCTTCCCTGCGCCTGACGCGGCTGTAGCCGGGATGCGGCTGGCCTATGCATCCTGCCAGCGCTGGGAGCATGGTTACTTTTCAGCGTACCGCCACATGGCTGAGGAAAATCTGGATTTGGTGATGTTTTTGGGGGACTATATTTACGAGTACCCACGCGCATCAAATGCAGTGCGCACGCCGCCGGGCGGCTGGACTTTAACTCTGGACGATTACCGCCAGCGGTACGCTACTTACAAGCAGGATAAAGATTTACAGGCCATGCACGCCGTGTGTCCATGGCTTGTAACCTGGGACGACCATGAAGTACAAAACGATTACGCTGGTTTGACAGTTGGCGAAAACGGTCCAGACGTCCCGGATTTTGCGGCGCGGCGCTCAGCCGCTTACCAGGCTTTTTACGAGCATATGCCTGTACGCGCATCGGTATTGACAAAAGCTGTTGCTGGCCTGGCAGGCGGCGCTGAAATGCGTATTTACAGCAGTGCGCAGTATGGTCAATTGGTATCCCTCAACATGCTGGATGCACGGCAGTACAAAAGCCCACAGGTCTGTACGCGGGACGGCAAGCGTGGCTCCAGCACCGTTAATCCCGCGAATTGCGCTGCCTGGAATGACCCTGCGCGAACCATGCTGGGTGCTGAGCAGGAGCGCTGGCTGGATGCAGCTTGGGGCAGCAACAGGTCGAGCACCTGGAACGTGCTGGCTCAGCAGTCATTGTTAGGCCAGCGCGACTGGAAAGCAGGGCCAGAGCAAAGCCTGTGGAACGACGGTTGGGACGGCTACAGCGCTGCCAGAAGTCGCCTGATTGACTCTGTCCGCAAGAACGCTGTTTCCAATCTGGTTGTGCTCGGCGGTGACGTACACGAAAATTGGGTGGGTCAGATCAAAGCTGATTATTCACAGCCATCAAGTGCTGCGGTAGGCGTTGAGTTTTGCGGTACCAGTATCACATCACGTTCAGGCGGAAACAGCAAGCTCGTCGAAACGCTGGCGGAAAACCCTCATTTTTTGTTCGCTGACGCCGAACGCAAAGGCTATGGCGTTGTAGACATATCGCCACGCCAAATGAAAACCACACTGCGTGTGGTGGGTGATGTGACGCTGCGAGACTCCGGCATCGAAACACTTGCCGAGTTTTCAGTCGCCAGCGGCCGTACGGTGGTTGAGCGGCTCTGAACTTAATTCAAAACTTCTAATAACCTGTCAAGCCCGCCTTCATTGATGGCAACCATAGCTTGCTCGCGTACTTTGGGCTTAGCATGGTAAGCCACCGACAAGCCGGCTGCAGCCATCATGGGCAGATCATTGGCGCCATCACCCACGGCAATTGACTGGCTAGGCTTGATGCCCAGCAGCGTACACTTTTCCAGCAGGGTTTTACGCTTTTCCTCGCCGTCACAAATGTCACCCCAACTCTGCTTGACCAAGTCCCCTGTGAGCAGGTCATTTACGATTTCCAGCTCGTTTGACTTGGCGTAGTCAACACCCAAACGAGCCGCAACCCGGTCGGCAAAAAAAGTGAATCCGCCAGACACCAGCAACACCTTCATCCCAGCCTTTTTGCAGGCGACAATCAATTCGGCAGCGCCCGGGTTCAGTTGCAAACGTTCGACATACACGCGCTCCATGTCCTGCAAACTGACCCCTTTGAGAAGCGCCACCCGCCGGCGCAAACTGGTTTTGAAGTCTGCAATATCACCGCGCATTGTCGCCTCGGTGATCGCTGCCACTTCGGCCTTCAAGCCAACGCTGTCTGCAATTTCATCGATGCACTCAATATTGATTAGGGTGGAATCCATGTCAAAAGCTATCAACTTGAAATCAGTCAGTTTTAGGGGTGGAGTGAACTCTTGCAGTGCAAAGCTGTTGGTTATGTTTTGGGTGGTCATCGTACAAATTTAAGTTTTATGCATTCTCGCAAAAACGGATTCATCGGCGCCGCACGGGCAACCATCGGCAATAGACTGTCAGATAAAAGCTATAATCCATCTTTCACGGCCAAATGGGCGGGTTCACACCGCCCATTTTTTTTGGGCGTTTGTTTTTGGCATTCAACGATTTATTGATACTTTTCAAGCTTTTTGAATATTTAGATGGCAGCACAGAGCACCCACGACACGATAGCGCAAACCGTCACCGGACTCGGTTACGAGCTGGTGGACGTCGAGCGCACGAAAGGTGGATTGCTGCGGGTCACGATTGATTTTCCGCATATTGCAGGGACAGAACAGTTTATCAATGCTGAAGATTGCGAAAAAGTCACTCGCCAATTGGTGTTTGTGCTGGAAGTTGAAGGTGCTGCGTATGCCCGGCTGGAAGTAAGCTCGCCAGGCATTGACAGGCCCTTGAGCACTGAAATCGATTTTGAGCGTTTTGTGGGCGAGTTGATTGATCTCACACTCAAGCAACCCGTGGGCGCGGCGGCGGCCGGCACAACCGTGTCGGCCAACCAGAAAAAGTTTCGCGGCACGCTTGAAAAAGCAGAAGGTGCTGACTGGCAAATCGTCTGGAGCGATGAGCCTGAAGTAAAACCGGGCCAAAAAGTCAGTAAGAAAAGAATTCCCGCGCCGTTACAGGCACTGGGTTTTACGCTGGATGAAATTGCCACGGCGCGGTTAGCGCCTGTGGTGGACTTCAAGGGACGCAAATCCAAATTGGATGTCAAGCCAGCTGCACTGCCGCAAAGTATTGAAAAATGATTACGTCTAAACATGAGATTGAAAGGCCTGAAAAATGAACCGCGAAATGTTGATGTTGGTGGATGCCATCTCGCGCGAGAAAAACGTCGAGCGCGACGTTGTTTTCGGTGCTGTTGAGCTGGCTTTGGCGCAAGCCACTAAAAAGATTTACCCCGGCGAGGTCGATATTCGTGTCGCAGTTGATCGCGACAGCGGCAACTACGAGAGCTTTCGCCGCTGGCTGGTGGTGCCAGATGAGGCAGGATTGCAAAACCCTGAAGCCGAAGAGTTGCTAACAGATGCACGCGATGAAATTGCCGACATCGAAGAAGGCGACTACATTGAAAAGCCGATTGAAAGCATGCCGATTGGCCGCATTGGCGCGATGGCAGCCAAGCAGGTCATTTTGCAAAAAATCCGTGATGCTGAGCGCGAAATGCTGCTGAACGACTTCATGAGCCGTGGCGACAAGATTTTTGTAGGCACCGTCAAGCGCATGGACAAAGGCGACATCATCGTCGAATCAGGTCGGGTTGAAGGACGCTTGCGCCGCAGCGACATGATTCCGAAAGAAAACCTGCGCTCTGGCGACCGCGTGCGTGCCATGATCATGGAAGTGGACAACACCTTGCGCGGTGCGCCGATTATTTTGTCGCGCTCTGCACCTGAGTACATGATTGAGCTGTTCCGCTCGGAAGTGCCTGAAATTGAGCAGGGGTTGCTGGAAATCAAATCCTGCGCCCGTGACCCTGGTTCACGCGCCAAGATTGCTGTGCTGTCACACGACAAACGGGTTGACCCGATTGGTACATGCGTTGGCGTTCGCGGTACCCGTGTCAATGGCGTGACCAACGAGCTGGCCGGCGAGCGTGTCGACATCGTGCTCTGGTCTGAAGACCCGGCACAGTTTGTAATCGGTGCTCTTGCACCGGCCAACGTGTCATCCATCGTCGTTGACGAAGAACGTCACGCCATGGACGTGGTGGTTGACGAAGAAAATCTGGCAATTTCGATTGGCCGGGGCGGCCAAAATGTGCGCCTCGCAGCTGAGCTGACGGGCTGGAAGATCAACATCATGACGGCTGATGAATCAGCTGTCAAACAGGCATCTGAGACCGATACCAGCCGCAAACTCTTTATGGAAAAGCTCGATGTCGACGAGGAAATCGCCGACATCCTGATTTCCGAAGGTTTTACCAGTCTGGAAGAAGTTGCGTATGTGCCGCTTCAGGAAATGCTGGAAATTGAATCGTTTGACGAAGATACAGTAACCGAGCTGAGAACACGTGCCAAAGACGCGTTGCTGACTATGGAAATCGCCAAAGAAGAAAACGCTGGCGGTGTGTCGCAGCAACTGCGCGATGTTGCCGGCATCACGCCTGAGCTGGTTGCAAAACTGAACGCGGCTGGCATTGCCACACGCGACGATCTGGCCGACCTGGCCACCGACGAACTCACCGATATCACCGGGCAGTCCCATGAAGACGCCACAGCTTTGATCATGACAGCACGCGCGCACTGGTTTCTGGAAGACGAAACCACAACTGCCGCAACCACTGAAGCTACGGTAGAGGCTGCAAAGCCCGCCACAGCCGAAGAGCAGTGATCATGAAGGCCGCACAGGAAAACCAAATATGTCAAGTACCACTACCGTCGCGCAATTTGCAGCTGAACTGCACAAATCCACCGCCACACTGATCGAGCAATTGACCAGTGCGGGGGTTACCAAGACCAACGCCCAAGACGCGTTGTCTGAACCTGACAAGCAAAAACTGCTGGCGTATCTGCAAGCCAGCCACGGCACCGCCACGGGCGAGCGCAAAAAGATCACTCTGGTCAAAAAATCCACAAGTGAGATCAAGCAGGCCGATGCCACTGGCAAGGCGCGTACGATTCAGGTTGAGGTGCGTAAAAAGCGCACGTTTATCAAACGTGAAGACGGTACCGATGCACCGGCTGATGACGTGCTCGTTGAAGCTGTGATGCCGCAAGCGCCCCAAATCGATGAGGCTGACCTGGCACGGCGTGAAGAAGAAGCCAACCGCCACGCAGAATTGCTGCGTCGTCAAGAAGCCGACCTGGACGAAAAGCGTCGCCTGCGAGAAGAGCAAGATGCCAAAGCGGCTGAAGATGAACGTCTGGCAGCAGAGAAAATAGCTGAAGCTCTAGCGCGCGCCGCCGAGGTGTTTGAAAAAGCCAAGCCGTCCAGCAAAAAGGCAAAAGATGCTGCAGTCGCGGCAGAAGTAGCAACGCCCAAAATTTCCGAAGAGGCTTCCGCCGCTCAAACCGCCAAAGCGGCTGAAATATCGGCTGCGCAGGCATCTGCGAAGGCCAAAGCTACGGCTGAGTTTCAAGCAGATGCTGCAAGGGCCATTGATCTGCAGGATCGCCGCAAGAAAGCTGAAGCCGAGGCAGAAGGCATTCGGGCCATGATGAATGCGCCCAAGCGCGTGTTGGTACCGCACGTCGATCCAAAAACGGTCATCAAAGGTACGCTGCACAAACCTGCTGTGGTGCCTGGTGCAGTCAAGCCCGGCGCTCCGGGTGCTGCTGGCGCCGCTGGCAAGAAAGAAGTCAAGTCTGAAAACCTGTCATCGACCTGGAAAGAAGACGCCGCTAAAAAGAAAGCGCTGCCATCCCGCGGTGCGCCGTCTGTCCCTGGGCGTGGCAATTTCCGTGGTGGTGCGCGCGGCGGCAGCAGGCGTAGCAATGACCGTGATGCACGGCCAGAGTCAAACTTTGTAGCACCCACTGAATTCAAGGTCATAGAAGTTCACGTGCCCGAGACGATTACCGTCGGCGAATTGGCGCACAAGATGAGCGTCAAATCCAATGAGGTCATCAAACACCTGATGAAGCTGGGCCAGATGGTGACAATTAACCAGCCGCTGGATCAAGACACCGCCATGATTGTGGTTGAGGAAATGGGCCATACGGCAGTGACCGCTGCGCTGGACGACCCGGAAGCCTTTACCGACGACGACGTCCAGGGCCAAACTGCCGAACTGTTGCCACGAGCACCAGTGGTGACGGTGATGGGTCACGTTGACCACGGTAAAACATCGCTGCTTGACTATATTCGTCGTGCCAAAGTGGCATCGAGCGAGGCAGGCGGCATTACCCAGCACATTGGTGCGTACCACGTCGAAACGCCGCGCGGCATGGTGTCGTTTTTGGACACGCCGGGCCATGAGGCATTTACCGCCATGCGGGCTCGTGGTGCACAGGCCACTGACATCGTGATTCTGGTTGTTGCTGCGGACGACGGCGTGATGCCGCAAACCAAAGAGGCCATCAAACACGCAAAAGCTGCGGGCGTGCCGATTGTGGTGGCGATTAACAAGATTGACAAACCGGGCATCAACCTGGAGCGCGTCAAGGGCGAGCTGGTGACCGAAGAAGTCATTCCTGAAGAGTTTGGCGGTGATGTGCCATTTATTGGCGTGTCAGCGCATACGGGTGAAGGCATTGACTCTTTGCTCGAGCAAGTGTTGCTGCAGGCTGAGATTCTGGAATTGCGCGCACCGGTTGATTCATTGGCGAAGGGCCTGGTGATTGAAGCGCGTCTTGACAAGGGTCGCGGCTCCGTTGCAACCGTATTGATTCAGTCCGGCACGCTGAAAGCGGGCGATGTGGTGCTGGCAGGTTCAACCTATGGCCGCGTGCGCGCCATGCTGGACGAAAACGGTAACACCATCAAAACCGCTGGCCCGTCGATTCCGGTTGAAATTCAGGGTTTGACCGAAGTCCCGCAAGCCGGTGATGACTTCATCGTCATGCTGGACGAGCGCCGTGCACGCGAGATTTCAACCTACCGTGCAGGCAAGTTCCGCAACACCAAGCTGGCCAAACAGCAGGCGGCCAAGCTTGAAAACATGTTTGCCGACATTTCTCAAGGTGCAGTCAAGCTGGTGCCGATCATCATCAAAGCCGACGTGCAAGGCTCGCAAGAAGCATTGGCACAATCGCTGCTCAAGCTGTCGACTGATGAGGTCAAGGTGCAGCTGGTTTACTCGGGTGTTGGCGGTATTTCAGAGTCTGACGTTAATTTGGCGATTGCCTCCAAGGCATTGCTCATTGGCTTTAACACCCGGGCCGACGCACAGGCGCGCAAGCAGGCTGAGAACAACGGCATCGACATCCGCTACTACAACATCATTTATGACGCTGTAGACGAGTTGCGCGCCGCCATGTCGGGCATGCTGACACCGGACAAGAAGGAGGAAATCATCGGCACCGCCGAGATTCGCAACATCTTCAAGGTGTCCAAAATCGGCTCGATTGCGGGCTGCATGGTCACAGCAGGTATCGTGCGGCGTACTGCCAAGCTGCGAATCTTGCGCCAGAACGTTGTCATCTACACGGGCGAGCTCGATTCGCTCAAGCGATTTAAAGACGACGCGAAAGAGGTCAAGGAAAGCTTTGAATGCGGCTTGAACATCAAGAACTACAACGACATTGAAGTGGGTGACGTGCTCGAGTTCTTCGAGATTCGTGAAGTTGCCCGGACGCTGGAAGCTGCCTGATTCAAGTCGATGTCATCTCTCTATGCGTAAAAAATCAAACACTCCTAACCGCGGCTTTCGGGTTGCCGATCAGATCCAGCGCGATCTGACGGACCTGATTGCTAGAGAGTTGAAAGATCCAAGGGTCGGGATGGTCACAATCCAGTCTGTTGAAGTGACTGCCGATTACGCGCACGCCAAGGTTTATTTCAGCGTGTTGATGGGGGATGCTGCCAAATGTGAAGAGGCCTTGAACCAGGCGGCAGGCTTTTTGCGCAATGGTTTGTTCAAGCGGCTGATGACGCACACGGTGCCGACGCTGCACTTTCACTTTGACCGCACCACCGAGCGTGCGGCTGACATGAACGCCTTGATTGCCAAGGCAGTATCTTCCCGCGCTCAAGAAGATTAACCATGCAAACACTCCGCACAAAGGTGCAGAGGCGCCCTGTGCACGGGGTGTTGCTGCTCGATAAACCTATTGGCCTTTCAAGCAACCAGGCGTTGCAGAAAGCCAAGTGGTTGCTGCGCGCCGACAAGGCTGGCCACACCGGCACGCTGGACCCCCTGGCTACGGGTGTGCTGCCACTGTGCTTTGGCGCGGCGACCAAATTTAGTCAGATTCAGCTGGATGCTGACAAAACATACGAGGCAGTTTTGCTGTTGGGTTTGAAGACCACAACAGGCGATGCTGAAGGCGATGTGATTGAAACCAGGGTCGTGCCTGCCATCACGCCTGAGTTGCTCGACAAACTGACCGCGCAATTTACTGGTCCTCTGGCGCAAATCCCGCCCATGTACTCGGCGCTTAAAAAAGACGGCAAAGCGCTATACGAATACGCACGAAAAGGCGAGGAAGTCGAACGCGAAGCTAGAAATATCGTTATTTACGAGCTAAATATGGCTGTAGCTCACGATATTCGGGCGCAAGCAGCTATTAAAATCATAGTAAAATGCAGCAAGGGCACGTATATCCGCACATTGGGTGAAGACATTGGCGAGGAGATTGGCTGCGGTGCGCATGTGGGTTCCTTGCGCCGGATAGAAACGGGCGGCTTCACCGCCGACCAGTGCGTTAGCTTGAGCGCGCTTGAAGCGATGGATGAAGCAGGCCGCGATGCACGCTTGCTGCCACCCCAGTCGCTGGTTGCCGGTTATCCATCTGTCACATTGGATGCCGATAATGCAGGGCGCTTTCTAAGCGGCCTGCGCCGCCGCGGTACGCCCGGGCAGTGGGGTAAAGACGCGCCACTGGTGCAGGTTTTTGCCTCTAACCCGACCGCTTTTTTGGGTTCTGCTCACATCACCGCCGACGAATTGATTCCCCAGCGGCTTTTGTCACCGATTGAGGTGCAAGACATATTGCAGGCCGCGCACTGATTCAGCGCGCACATTTTTAGAGTTTTCAGTTTTTAGAAGAAAGTCCCTATGACCATCAAGCAAATCCGCAACATCGCCATCATCGCCCACGTCGACCACGGCAAAACCACCATGGTTGACCAGCTGCTGCGCCAGTCCGGCACGTTTGCAGAACACGAAAAAGTCGTTGACACCGTGATGGACAATAACGCGATTGAAAAAGAGCGCGGCATCACCATTCTGGCCAAAAACTGCGCCGTGACATGGGAAGGCACGCACATCAATATCGTTGACACGCCGGGCCACGCCGACTTTGGCGGTGAAGTTGAACGCGCGCTGTCTATGGTCGACGGCGTAGTGCTGTTGATTGACGCTCAAGAAGGCCCCATGCCGCAAACCCGTTTCGTGACGAAAAAGGCACTGGCCTTGGGCCTGAAGCCAATTCTGGTCGTCAACAAAGTCGACAAGCCGGGTGCTCGCCCTGATTATGTTGTGAATGCTGCGTTTGACCTGTTCGACAAGCTTGGCGCAACTGATGAGCAGCTTGACTTTCCGGTTGTTTACGCCTCCGGTATCAACGGCTGGTCTTCTTTAGTAGAAGGCCCACCCAACGAGCAATGGGGCCCGGACATGTCGGCGCTGTTCAACACCGTGCTCAAACACGTGCCTGCGCAAAAGGGCGACCCTGCTGCGCCGCTACAACTGCAAATTTCAGCACTCGACTTTTCCACCTTCGTTGGCCGTATTGGCGTTGGCCGTATCAGCCAGGGCACCATCAAACCAATGATGGATGTGGTGGTGATGGAAGGCCCGGACGGCAAAGCCATCAAAGGCCGTGTCAATCAGGTGCTGACTTTTCAGGGCCTGGAGCGAGTGCAAGCCACTGAGGCTGGACCAGGCGAGATTGTGCTGATCAACGGCATTGAAGGCGTGGGCATCGGCGTGACAATCACCGACCCAGCCACGCCTGCACCGTTGCCGATGCTTAAAGTTGACGAGCCAACGCTGACTATGAACTTTTGCGTCAACACCAGCCCGCTGGCCGGCCGTGAAGGCAAATACGTCACAAGCCGCCAGATCTGGGACCGCCTGCAAAAAGAACTGCAGCACAACGTTGCCCTGCGCGTCAGCGAGACCGACGAAGAAGGCATTTTTGAGGTGATGGGCCGGGGCGAATTGCACCTGACCATCCTGCTTGAAAACATGCGCCGCGAAGGCTTTGAGATGGCCGTGTCCAAGCCGCGCGTGGTGATGAAAGAGGTCAACGGCGAAAAGCATGAGCCGATTGAGCTGGTCACTGCCGACATTGAAGAGCAGCACCAGGGCGGCGTGATGCAAGCGCTGGGCGAGCGCAAGGGCGACTTGGTGAACATGGAATCAGACGGCCGTGGCCGCGTGCGGCTGGAGTACCGCATTCCAGCGCGCGGTTTGATTGGCTTTACCAACGAATTTTTGAACCTGACACGCGGCTCGGGCCTGATCAGCAATATTTTTGATAGCTACGAAGCACACAAGGGCGAGATTGGTGGCCGTAAAAACGGCGTGTTGATCTCGATGGATGCCGGTGAAATCTTCACCTACGCCCTGGGCAAGCTGGACGACCGTGGCCGCATGTTCGTCAAGGCCAATGACCCGGTATATGAAGGAATGATCGTCGGCATTCACAGCCGTGACAACGATCTGGTCGTCAACGCCACCCGTACCAAACAGCTGACTAACTTTCGCGTGTCCGGCAAAGAAGACGCCATCAGAATCACCCCACCGATTGAGCTGACGCTTGAATATGGTGTGGAGTTTATCGAAGAGGACGAGCTGGTAGAAATCACGCCGAAGTCAGTGCGCCTGCGCA
>JAYVEE010000397.1:0-2611 GCA_043749005.1 Polaromonas sp.
GTGCACGCAGCTATTGATTTAATAGTGGGTTGCAGCTTTGCTTTCATCGCCCTGCTCTTTATGCATCGCCTTTTCAAGCGCCGTTTGCAGGGCTTTACGGGTGACTGCCTGGGCGCAACGCAGCAGGTGTGTGAGATTGCTTTTTACTTGGGTCTGGCGATTGCGTTATGACACTCTGGTTAGTTCGCCATGCCCAGCCGTTGATCAGCAAAGGCATCTGCTACGGACAGCTTGACATCAAGGTCCATCTTGCTGAAACCCAAAAATGCGCTGAAATACTCAAAAACACGCTCCCAGCAGGTGCGCACCTATCCACTTCACCGCTACAAAGATGTGAGCTGCTTGCATACGAATTAATTGGCCTGCGGCCTGATTTAATACTTGAAAAAGACGTCAGATTGCAAGAAATGCATTTTGGCCAATGGGAAGGCCGCCTCTGGGCAGACATTAACCCTGCCGAACTGGCCGCCTGGACAGACGATTTTTGCAATTACCGCGCTGGCGGCACGGGTGAAAACGCGGGCCAGTTCATGGCCCGGGTTGCCAGCGCGTTTGATGAACTTGATCCGGCAAAGGACACTGTATGGACCACTCACGCAGGCGTGATTCGGGCAGTAATGCTGATTGCCCAAGGTGTCAGGCACATTAGTCGCGCTGATGAATGGCCAATAGACGCGCCAGCTTATGGACAATGGTGCAAACTGACAATCTAAACCAGACACACCACCATGGCCAGTAACCTTGACGGGCAGCTTGTTGTTGCCATCTCTTCCCGGGCACTATTTGACCTGGAAGAAGAAAACCGCGTGTTCGAGCAAACTGACGACCGCGCCTACATGAAGCTGCAGCTGGAGCGGCTTGAATTGACCGCCAAACCCGGTGTGGCTTTTTCACTGATTAAAAAGCTGCTGGCTTTTAACGATGCCGAAACACAGCGGGTAGAAGTCGTTATTTTGTCGCGCAACGACCCAGTCTCGGGCCTGCGGGTGTTTCGCTCGGTGCAAAGCCATGCATTGAGCGTGGCACGCGGTGTGTTCACCCGCGGGCGTGAACCCTGGCGCTATTTGCAGCCGCTGCAGTCAAACCTGTTTTTGTCTGCCAACCCACAGGATGTGCGGGCGGCGTTGCTCAAAGGTTTTCCGGCGGCGACGGTGGCCACCCATTCAGTGCAGGCAACAGACACATTTCCCAACGAGGTGCGGATTGCCTTTGACGGCGATGCGGTGCTGTTTTCAGACGAAGCTGAGCAGGTGTTTCAAAGGGACGGTCTGCCCGCTTTTCAGCAGCATGAAAGTGACAAAGCGGTACTACCGCTGCCTGATGGCCCGTTCAAGCCGCTGCTGATTGCGTTGCACCGGCTGCAGCAAGCTGGCACGCCCCGCATGCGCCTGCGCACTGCACTGGTTACGGCCCGCAGCGCACCAGCGCATGAACGCGCCATTCGCACGCTGATGGACTGGAATATCGAGGTTGATGAAGCGATGTTTTTGGGCGGGTTGGCCAAAGGCGAATTTTTGCGCGAGTTTGAGCCCGATTTTTTCTTTGACGACCAGACCGGGCATGTCGACTCGGCCGCCCGGCATGTTCCTGCAGGCCATGTGGCTAGTGGCGTGTCGAATCCCTTTATCTAAAAACTGACGCATGACCACTTTTAAAAATTTCAGCGCTTTTTTAAAACGGGTGTGGGCCTTGTCAGCGCCCTACTTTGCCTCCAGCGAGAAGTGGAAAGCGCGCGGCTTGCTGGCGGCAATAGTGTTGCTCAATTTGGCGTCGGTGTACATGCTGGTGCTGCTGAATGACTGGAACCGCGTGTTTTACGATGCGCTGCAAAACAAGGACCAGGCCGTGTTCTGGGCGCAACTGGGGCGCTTTACTTACCTGGCATTTGCGCTCATCGTGATTGCGGTTTACAAGTTTTACCTGACGCAATTGCTGGAGGTGCGCTGGCGCGCCTGGATGACGGCAGACTACCTCAAGCGCTGGCTGGCCGACCATGCCTTTTACAGCCTGGAGCTGTCACGCTTTTCAGGCAAGCCCGCTGCGACGTCTGACAACCCGGACCAGCGCATTCAGGAAGACATCAATCTCTTTACCAGCTTCACAGTTTCGCTCAGCATGGGGCTGCTCAATGCCGTGGTCACGCTGATCAGCTTTGTGGGCATCCTGTGGGGTCTGTCCGGCAACTTTTCGTTTACTTTGGCTGGCAGCAGTTACAGCATTCCGGGTTTTATGGTGTGGATGGCGCTGCTGTATTGCACCCTTGGCAGTTTGATCACCCACTTCATTGGTCGCCCGCAGATCAAACTGAACTTTGAGCAGCAACGCTACGAGGCCGACTTTCGCCACCACATGGTGAGGGTGCGCGAATACAGCGAGTCGATTGCGCTGGATAAGGGTGAGCAGGTGGAACGCAAACACCTTGACGGGCGCTTTGCCAGCGTGCTGTCAAATTACCTGAAGCTGATCAAAAAACAGAAAAACCTGATCTGGTTCACCAGCTTTTTTGGTCAGGCAGCGATCATTTTCCCCTTTTTGGTGGCGGCACCACGTTTTTTTAGCGGTGCGATTCAACTGGGCGAACTGATGCAAATTTCATCAGCTTTTGGGCGGG
>JAYVEE010000398.1:0-8738 GCA_043749005.1 Polaromonas sp.
AGTGGCAGGGTGGCCAATTGCTTTTTGATTTGCGCCAGCAATTGGGTTTGCTGTTCCTGCATCGCTTCTACTTTTTTCTGCGCGTCTTCGGCAGCATCGCCCAGGTCAGTCAGCGCAGATGGCGGCAGGGGCGATGTGGCGCGGCCTTTTTCAAGCTGCCCACCACCTGAAAGTGAGGCTTGCGCAATCGCTTTGGCAATGTCCGGCTTTTCATTTGATTTGGCATTGACCAAAATCACTTCAAGCGGGGTGTCTTTAAATACCCGGTTAAAACTTTGTGGATTTACAAATCGTGTCGTCAACACCACGGCGTGCAGCAAAGCAGAAACACCCAGGGCAATTTGCAACGTGCTAAAAGTTTTCACACTCAAATTATCAGGGGTAATACTTCGGCTCAATTGCCGGGTATCACAGCATCTTCTGAAACTTCATTGACATCCACGGCAATCGCAATCGGGCCAGCTGCAACATCATCTTCGTCTGCATCTTCTTGATTGGCCTCAATCATCACCATATCCAGCCGTTCAATCACTGCGCCGGTAATGTCGAGCGTGATTTCGTCAATCTCCCCAAGCCTGACGCGAACCTTGGCGCCACGCGGCAAGCCCAGCGCCCCCGTGGCGGGCAATACCAGTGGCAGGTCGTCAGCGCGCACCAGATTGTCTTTAAAAGCTGTTGCTATCAATTCAGTGATGCCGTTTTGCTGCAAGTATTTCAGCGTCCAGTAACGTTCAATGCCGCTTTGATAACCGTTGTAGGCACTGTAAGCCGCATCGAACCCCGAAATGATGGAGAACAACTCGGCGTCTTTGGGTTTGAAAGGCGCGACAAGCGCTGCAGTGCGGCCATGCTTGGCGCAAGCAATGATTTGCCACTGGTTGACCAGATCGGTGTAGCGGCGTAACGGCGAGGTGGACCAGGCGTAGCTTTTTACACCCAGCCCCGCGTGCGGCAGGGCTTTGGTCCCCATGCGCACCTTCACGCCCGGAGCCATGCTAGCCTGACTGCGGTAGATACCCGGTACGCCATGCTCAGCCAGCCACTGGCCCCAAGTGCTGTTGGCCAAAATCATCGCCTCGGCCACTATCAGGTCCAGGGGCGCACCGCGCTGACGTGTGGTGATGGTGACTTGCTCGTTGCCCTGCGGCTCTTGACCGCTTGGATTATCCAGCTTGAAGTTGTAGTCGGGGCGATTGAAATTTTCAGGCTTGCCGCGCACCACTTCGCGTTGTGATTTGAGATATTTGGCCAGTTTATGCAAATAAATAAGCTCTGTAGCCCAATCGATACTTGCGCAAGCAGCTACGTTTTCAATAGCATATTTTGAATTTTCGTCAAAGAAAGCTTCGTTAAAGGTGCTGTCCAGCACGTCATGCCGCAGGTTGGCCGCAATCGGTACCAGTTCAAGCTTGGTCACTGTTTCTTTGATCTCGAACGTGGTTTCATCCATCGTCACATACAGCGATACGGCCGGGCAGCTGCGCCTCGCCATCAATGTGTAGTTTTGCACCACATCATCTGGCAGCATGGTCAGCTTGTAGCCCGGCATATAGACGGTTGACAAGCGTGCGCGACCTAGCAAATCAACTGCGCTGCCCGGCTGTACTGCCAAGCCAGGCGCGGCAATATGAATACCCAGTGTGACCGTACCTGTGCCGATGCCTTGCACTGACAATGCGTCGTCAATCTCGGTGGTGGCAGAGTCGTCAATTGAAAACGCCTGCACATTGGCCAGGGGCAGGTCTTCAGTGTGGATCGGCGCTTGCACACCAGGAAACTTCGTACCCTTGGGGAAATTTTCAAACAAAAATCGCTTGTAGTGAAACTGATAGGACGAGGCAATAGCACCAGAGCGTTGCAGCAAGTCCAGCGGCGCAATGTGGGTGGTTTTTGAAGCCTCCACCACGGCCTTGTACTCAGCACTGTTCTTGTCTGGCTTGAACAATATTTTGTAAAGCTGCTCCCGAATCGGCTCGGGGCAAGTACCTTGTGCCAGCGCTTCGGCCCAGGCTGTGATCTGCAGGGCGGCTTGTTTTTTCCTTTCAATCGCCGCAAGTGCCAATTGCAAAATCTCGATGGGCGCTTTTTTAAACCGCCCTTTGCCGGCGCGGCGAAAGTAATGCGGCGCATCAAACAGCCTGAGCAGGGCGGCGGCTTGCTGCTCCAGCGTCGCGGGTTTGCTGGGATCAGCGCTGAAATAGTCCCGCGCCAGATCGGCGAAACCAAACTCGTCTTCGCTTGCGAATTCCCAGGCCAGCTCCAATTCAATATCAGTACTCAGGCTTTGCGCCGCGGCTAAAAAATCGGCGGGCGAAGGCTTCTCAAATTTGAGCAGCGCGTTAACCGACTTGACCTTGACGCGCTTGCCCGAGTCCAGCTCGACTTGCAGCGAGCTGTCAGCTTCAGACAAAATGCGGCCCGCCAAATGCTTGCCGGCCTCTTCAAACAATACAAACAAAATGGGTGCCTTCAACGGTGAGTGACAAGAGACAAGCAACGAGTGTAATAAGACCAACAGGCTGCGCAGCTGACCGATAATCGCTCATGGCTGCTGTATTTGACAAACCCTCGCTTTTCAAGCGTGCTGTGCCGCTTTTTAGCGGCTTTGACGGCCCGCTGGCGTTTGCCGTGTTTTTACTGGCCTGCGCAGGCTTGCTCATCATGTATTCGTCGGGTTTTGACCACGGAAGCCGGTTTGTTGACCATGGCCGCAACATGCTGATTGCGGGTTTCATCATGTTTGTGGTGGCGCAAATACCTCCCCAGCGGCTGATGGCGCTGGCTGTGCCAATTTACGTGGTGGGTGTGGGGCTGTTGATAGCTGTAGCTATTTTTGGCATCACAAAAAAGGGCGCGCGCCGTTGGCTGAATGTCGGCATCGTGATTCAGCCGAGTGAAGTCATGAAAATCGCCATGCCGCTAATGCTGGCCTGGTGGTTTCAAAAGCGCGAAGGCCAGTTGCGTCCTCTTGACTTTATGGTGGCGGCTGCGCTGCTCATCGTCCCGGCGGGTTTGATCATGAAGCAGCCTGACCTGGGCACAGCGCTTTTGGTGCTGGCTGCCGGATTGGCGGTGATATTTTTCGCTGGACTGAGCTGGAAGCTGATCGTCCCGCCTGTGGTTTTGGGACTGGTGGGCATATTTTTGATCGTCTGGTTTGAGCCGATGCTGTGTGCCGATGGCATGCGCTGGCCAGTGCTGCACGACTACCAGCAGCAGCGCATTTGCACACTGCTGGACCCGTCGCGCGACCCGCTGGGCAAGGGTTTTCACATCATTCAGGGCATGATTGCGATCGGCTCGGGCGGCGTGTTTGGCAAGGGGTTTATGGCGGGGACGCAAACGCACCTTGAATTCATCCCCGAGCGCACCACCGACTTTATATTTGCTGCGTTTTCAGAAGAGTTTGGCCTGGCCGGCAACCTGTTGCTGATTGCCGGATTCATCTTTTTGATCATGCGCGGTTTGATGATTGCCATGGACGCCGCCACGCTTTTCTCACGCCTGCTGGCGGGCGCGGTGACAATGATCTTTTTCACTTACGCTTTTGTCAACATGGGCATGGTCAGCGGTATCTTGCCGGTTGTGGGCGTGCCTCTGCCGTTTATCAGTTACGGGGGCACCGCCATGGTCACGCTGGGGCTGGCAGTGGGCATACTGATGTCGATTTCCAAGGCAAAACGATTGGTGCAGTCATGACGTCTTTAAAGTCGGTTTTGATCGTTGGGGTGGGCAACATGGGCGGCGGTATAGCTGCCAATTTGCTTGCCAAGGGCTGGAATGTGCTGGTGAGTGATATTGATGCCGAAAAAGTCGGAAAATGGATATCAAATGGGGCTCTAGCCGAATCAAAACGGGTGAAGATAGCTTCTGATTTAATAGCGGTTATCGTTTGCGTGGTGGATGCTGTGCAAACTGAAAGCGTGCTGTTTGGCGAGGATGGCTTGGCGTACCGCTTGCTGGCAGGCCAAACTGTCA
This sequence comes from Polaromonas sp., assembly GCA_043749005.1. GTDB lineage: Bacteria > Pseudomonadota > Gammaproteobacteria > Burkholderiales > Burkholderiaceae_C > Polaromonas. Next base: position 3,979 of record JAYVEE010000398.1, read on the forward strand.
TTCTGTGCCCTACCATCTTGCCGCAAGATGTCGAATCATTTGCCGCGCGGCTTGCCGAGCGCGGGATTCACACGATAGATGCGCCGATGTCTGGCGGCCCGGTGCGGGCGGCTGATGGCACGATGAGTCTGCTAGTGGCTTGCCCGCAAGCGGTGTTTGACCAGCAGGCTGGGTTGCTCAGTGCGCTGTCAAGCAACGTCTTCCATATCAGTGAAAAGCAGGGTGATGCTGCGCGTACCAAACTGGTCAACAACCTGCTGGCGGGCATCAACTTGGTCGGTGCGGCTGAGGCACTGGCACTGGCTCAAAAACTGGGTCTGGATGTGACCAAAACGCTCGATGTGATTGAGCAGTCCAGCGGCCAAAGCTGGATAGGTTCAGACCGTATGCGCCGCGCCATCGCCGGCGACTATGCGCCGCGCGCCCACGTTACCCTCCTTGAAAAGGACACCCGGCTGGCGCTTGAGTGCGCACTGGCAACTGGTTTTGTTGGACCGCTGGGCGCGGCGGCCAGTGCGGTATTTGCCCAGGCGCACGCCGACGGTCTGGCCACAGAAGACGATTCGGCAATTTTCAAGGTACTGTCAGCACGTTAAGGGGATGTTGCAGCCCCAAGACGCATCAGGGCAAGATTACCTACAATTAACGCATGACCACATTGCGCTCTGTCTCCTCATCTGGCCTTAACGCCTCCATCATCTCTTCAACGGTTAAACCGGTATCGACTTCAACGTCCAGTCGCCTTGATGTTGCACAAAAACTGCTCCTGACTCCTTTCGGGTTAACTGAAGCGCACTTGTCCAGAGCGCTGGCTGAAATCACGTCCAAAGGTGCAGACGACGCTGACCTTTACTTTCAATACACCCGCAGCGAAGGTTGGAGCCTGGAAGAAGGGATCGTCAAAACCGGCTCCTTCAGCATCGACCAGGGTGTAGGCGTGCGGGCTGTGAGCGGTGAAAAAACCGCGTTTGCCTATTCAGACGATATATCGGAGGCGTCGCTGATGGACGCCGCACGCACCGTGCGCAGCATTTCTGGTGCTGGCAAGTCGGCCAAAATCAAAACACCGCCACGCAAAATCGCCACCAGTCGCTCGTTATACCAAGGCCATGATCCGATCGCCTCGCTGGGCAGCACTGCCAAAGTCAAGCTGCTGGAAAAAGTCGAAAAAATGGCCAAAGCCAAAGATCCGCGAGTTGTGCAGGTCATGGCTGGCCTGGCCAGTGAATATGACGTGGTGATGGTGGCGCGTGCTGATGGCACATTGGCCGCTGATGTGCGCCCGCTGGTGCGTTTGAGCGTGACCGTGTTTGCCGAGAAAAAAGTAGGCGGTGTGGTCCGCCGCGAGACTGGCTCAGCGGGCGGCGGTGGCCGGTTTGGCTTGGCTTATTTTGACGACGCGCAGATTGGCCAGTATGTTGACGAGGCTGTCAAATCAGCGCTGACCAATCTTGAAGCGCGGCCCGCACCTGCGGGTGAAATGACGGTGGTCCTTGGCTCTGGCTGGCCTGGCATTCTGCTGCACGAAGCCATCGGCCACGGGCTTGAAGGCGATTTCAATCGCAAGGGATCGAGCGCATTTGCAGGCAAGATTGGCCAGCGCGTTGCCGCCAAAGGCGTGACGGTACTGGACGACGGCACGATTGCCGACCGCCGCGGCTCTTTGAACGTCGACGACGAAGGCAACGCCACCCAGCGCAATGTGCTGATTGAAGACGGTATTTTGAAGGGCTACATTCAGGATTCATTGAATGCGCGGTTGATGAATGTCAAACCGACAGGCAACGGCCGCCGCGAAAGCTACGCCCACACGCCTATGCCGCGGATGACCAACACTTATATGCTGGGGGGTGACAAGGACCCGCAAGAAATTGTTGCCAGCATCAAAAAGGGTCTGTACGCCACCAATTTTGCTGGCGGCCAGGTCGACATCACGTCCGGCAAGTTTGTGTTTTCAGCCAGCGAAGCGTATTGGGTCGAAAACGGCAAGATTCTGTACCCGGTCAAAGGCGCCACCATTGTGGGCAGTGGCCCCGAATGCCTGAAAAAAGTCAGCATGATGGCCAACGACATGTCGCTTGACAGTGGCGTGGGCACCTGCGGCAAAGAAGGCCAGAGCGTGCCCGTAGGTGTTGGCCAGCCAACATTGCGAATTGATGGACTGACGGTTGGTGGCACCGCTTAACTTGCGGCTATTGCGCGAACCATTTTTAAGCTGTGCTACATTTCAAGCCATGCACAACGCATCACTTTATTTTGGTTACTTTTGGTTCTCAAGCGCCTCCGGCGGTAGAGAGAATTTTGTGTAACCCTTGAGAAACGCATAAATTTTCAAAAACCGCCGGATACCCGGCGGTTTTTTTTTGCTTTGTTAATTTTTGATTTTTAGTTTTAAAAGAAGGAAACCTGTGATGCCCAACTCAGCCACCCCCGCCTGGTATGCGCCTGTCGACAAAACCAGCCAGACCGACGACGAACGCATCAAGGACATCACTGTGTTACCACCTCCCGAGCATCTGATCCGCTTTTTTCCAATTAAGGGTACGCCTGTTGAAGCGCTGATCACCAGTACCCGCAAAAGCATTCACAACATCATCTCTGGCACTGACGACCGCCTGATGGTGGTGATAGGTCCGTGCTCAATACACGATCCGTCCGCTGCGCTTGAGTACGCCCGCCGCCTGGTCGAACAGCGCAAAAAATACACTGATACGCTGGAAATTGTGATGCGCGTGTACTTTGAAAAGCCCCGCACCACCGTCGGCTGGAAAGGCCTGATCAACGACCCTTATCTGGACGAAACCTACCGCATCGACGAAGGACTGCGCATCGCACGTCAGCTATTGATCGACATCAACCGCTTGGGTTTGCCTGCGGGCAGTGAGTTTCTGGACGTGATCTCGCCGCAATATATTGGCGACTTGATTGCCTGGGGCGCGATTGGCGCGCGCACCACTGAAAGCCAGGTACACCGTGAGTTGGCCTCGGGCTTGTCTGCGCCAATTGGCTTTAAAAATGGCACTGACGGCAACATCCGCATCGCCACCGACGCGATTCAGTCCGCATCGCGGGGTCACCACTTTTTGTCAGTTCACAAAAACGGTCAGGTTGCGGTGGTGCAAACCAATGGCAACCCGGATTGTCACGTGATTTTGCGCGGTGGCAAAACGCCAAACTACGACGTAGCCAGTGTGACGGCCGCCTGCAAGGAGCTGGCTGCCGCCAAGCTGCCGGCCACATTGATGGTGGACTGTAGCCACGCCAATTCCTCCAAGCAGCATGAAAAACAGCTTGAGGTGGCCCGCGACATTGCAGGGCAAGTCAGTGGTGGATCAAAACAGGTCTTCGGCCTGATGGTTGAAAGTCACTTAAACGCAGGCGCGCAAAAATTTACCCCAGGCAAAGACGATGCCAAGGCGCTCGAATATGGCAAAAGCATTACCGATGCGTGCTTGTCATGGGACGATTCACTTGAGGTGCTGGAGGTGCTGTCGAAGGCAGTCATCTCGCGGCGGGGTGTTTAAATCGTTGAAACGCCAGCTTTAACCTTTTTATTTCCGCTTTGATTGCAGGTTTTGCTCTGAACTGGCGAAATTGATGCTTTTTGGACCATTTTTAATCAATAAAACGAATTTAACCCAATGAATAAGGGTGTAATAAGCTCCTGAATTAATAGCGATTGCAAGCTGGCAAGTCAGCCTAGCGCTGCCAGCAGCTTGCCATGCACGCCGCTAAACCCTCCGTTGCTCATGCACAAGACGTGGTCGCCTGGTCTGGCTGCGGCTTTGACTTGGGCAAGCAGCTGCTCAATGCTGTCAGCCACATGGACGCGGTCTACCATCGGGGCTAGAACTTCCCGTGCATCCCAGTCCAGCCCGCCTGCATGGCAAAAGGCCATGTCGGCAGCCTCCAGGGCGCGCGGCAGTTGGGCCATCATTACTCCCAGCTTCATGGTGTTGCTTCGCGGCTCAAACACGGCCAGTATCCGGTCTGCTGCGTGGCCTGTAGCGTTCAGCTGGCGGCGCAGGCCGTCTATCGTGGTGTGGATGGCAGTGGGATGGTGGGCAAAGTCGTCATAAATAGTGATGTCGCCGCCACTTTTGCTAACCTTGCCAATCACTTCCATCCGGCGCTTGACGTTTTGAAAGCTGGCCAACGCCTCGGCTGCGGTTTGCGGGTCAACACCCACATGCTCGGCAGCGGCAATCGCGGCCAGCGCATTGAGCTGGTTGTGAACGCCACTGACGCCCCATTGAACGCGCGCAACTGTTTTGCCAGCTTTCAGCACTTTGAAGTCGCCCGGCTCACCTTCAACGGTAAAGCCCGCCTTGTTAATCCGGGCTGTGCCAAAGAGTACCTGCTCACTCCAGCAGCCCTGCGCAAGGACTCGCTCCAGGCTTTTTTCTGTTGCATTGGCCACCACCCGCCCGGTTGACGGCACGGTTCGCACCAGGTGATGAAATTGCCGTTCAATAGCGGCCAGGTTGTCAAAAATATCGGCGTGGTCGAATTCCAGGTTGTTCAAAATCGCCGTGCGGGGGCGGTAGTGCACAAACTTGCTGCGCTTGTCGAAAAACGCAGTGTCGTATTCGTCTGCCTCAATCACAAAGGTATTGCCCGCGCCCAGCCGCGCTGACACGCCAAAGTTAAGCGGCACTCCGCCGACCAGAAATCCCGGGTTCAGCCCAGCGTATTCCAGAATCCAGGTCAGCATCGCAGTCGTGGTGGTTTTGCCATGCGTACCCGCTACCGCCAGCACA
>JAYVEE010000399.1:0-8726 GCA_043749005.1 Polaromonas sp.
ACCAGCCAGAGCGGATTCATTTTTTCAGGGCATCGCGAATTTCCCGCAGCAACACTACATCTTCGGGAGTAACGGCTGGCGCTGGCACTGGCGTTTCGCTTTTCATGCGGTTGATCTGCTTGACCATCAGGAAAATGATGAACGCCAAAATTATGAAGTTCACCGCCACGGTGATGAAACTGCCATAAGCGAGCACCGGAACACCGGCTTTTTTCAGGGCATCCAGGGTTGTGGCTGTGCCCGCGGGTACGTTGCCAAGAACGATAAACAGGTTTGAAAAATCTATTTTCCCGAAGATTGCACCCGCAACAGGCATGATCAGGTCACCCACAATAGAGTCAACGATTTTGCTAAATGCTGCGCCAATGATCACACCAACAGCCAAGTCAATCACATTGCCTTTGACCGCAAACTCTTTGAATTCTTTCATCATGCCCATATGCTTCCCCTGTTGTTTTGAAGTTTTGACGGCAGCGCCATTTTGCAAGTGCCAGCGCCGGATTATGCGGGCTGGAAGCTAGTAGGGGTGCAGCCAGCGAAGTTGTTTGTATCAAATCACAAAAACTTGGGGTCTAAAAGAGGCAATACCGCACGTTCTGACTGTGTATCAGCACCCAGAAGCAGTCAGGATATATACGGGCGCTTAAAAAAGCATGGTGGCTCCGCTACAATTGAGAAGATAACCGCTAACTATTTTTACAGCCTATTTCAAGCCAGTCTTGAAGGATTCTCATGACCCAAGCAAGTGTGAACGCAGTGCCAACGAACGCGCCAATGGACAAAGATAAAAGAAACTGGATGATTGGAACTGCGGTTGTAGGTGGCGTGGGTGTCGCGGCCGCAGCCGTGCCCTTTATAAGTACCTTCACCCCGTCAGAACGCGCTAAAGCAGCAGGAGCTTCAGTCGAGGTTGACATTTCAAGTCTGAAGCCGGGCGAAAAGCTCACCGTTGAATGGCGGGGAAAGCCAGTGTGGATTCTTAAACGGACCCCTGAACAGGTTTCTGCATTACCCAAGCACGATGGACTTTTGGCAGATCCTAAGTCATTACGCAAACCGGGCGAGTTGACACCACCATATGCGCGCAATGAGGGTCGCTCCATCAAACCGGAAACTCTGGTTGTTGTGGGTATCTGTTCGCATTTGGGTTGCTCACCTTCGGACAGGCTGACCGCTGGCCCACAGCCTTCGTTGCCGGATGACTGGGCAGGCGGCTTTTTATGCGCTTGCCATGGCTCGACTTTTGATGTGGCAGGTCGCGTTTACAAGAACAAACCTGCACCTGATAATCTAGAAGTTCCACCGCACATGTACCTTTCAGACACCCGGCTGCTGATTGGTGAAGATAAAAAGGCCTGAGGACGTTGATTTATTTCCAGCAACTCAACATTCTCTAAAGACCTTGCCGACCGTGCCTGAAGTCCTTGCTGATTTTTGCCAGTTTTCGCTAACTTGACAAAAGCTCCAGACCTGATTCACGCTATCGCCAAAAACCACCTGATATAGGACATCCAATGGCTGCTGAATACAAAGAAATTTCTCCGGATGCGCCGCTTGGCGCGAAAGCACTGAACTGGCTTGACAACCGCTTCCCCGCCAGCAAGCTTTATAACGAACACTTGGGCGAATACTACGCACCAAAAAACTTCAATATTTGGTACGTGTTCGGGGCACTGGCCATGCTGGTGCTGGTAATTCAAATTGTTACGGGTATTTTCCTGACAATGCATTACAAACCCGACGCTGCCATGGCATTTGCGTCGGTTGAATACATCATGCGCGACGTGCCTTGGGGCTGGCTGATCCGGTACATGCACTCTACAGGAGCATCTGCTTTTTTTGTAGTTGTCTACCTGCACATGTTCCGTGGCCTGATTTACGGAAGTTACCGCAAGCCGCGCGAGTTGATCTGGGTGTTCGGCTGCGCCATTTTCTTGTGCCTGATGGCTGAAGCCTTCATGGGGTACCTGCTGCCCTGGGGCCAGATGAGCTATTGGGGTGCGCAGGTGATTGTGAATCTGTTTGCTGCAATCCCGTTTATCGGTCCTGATCTGGCTTTGCTAATTCGCGGTGATTACGTCGTCGGTGATGCAACCCTCAACCGATTTTTTGCTTTTCACGTCATTGCTGTGCCTTTGGTATTGCTAGGCTTGGTTGCTGCACACATTATTGCGTTGCATGAGGTGGGTTCAAACAATCCAGATGGCGTAGAAATCAAAGCCCCTAACGCGCCGAAGGATGCAAAAGGCCACCCACTTGACGGTATTCCTTTTCACCCTTACTACACGGTTCACGACATTTTTGCGGTGAGTGTGTTTTTGATGGTGTTCACAGCGGTTATTTTTCTGGCACCCGAGCTTGGTGGTTACTTTCTCGAATACAACAACTTTATCCCTGCCGATCCACTGAAAACACCCGCTCACATCGCGCCTGTTTGGTACTTCACACCTTACTACTCCATGTTGCGTGCAATTACGAGTGAATTCATGTACGTCCTGATGGCAAGCGTTACAGCCGGTGCTGCAGTTCTGGTAACACAGGTCAAAATGCCAGTGTTGTTTAAGGCTGCAATAGTCGGCGGCGCCGTAGCGGCTGTAGCCGCCATGTGGGCAATTGACGCCAAGTTTTGGGGCGTAGTGGTTATGGGCGGGGCTGTGCTGATTTTGTTTGCCTTGCCTTGGCTCGATAACAGCGAAGTCAAGTCTATTCGTTACAGGCCGTCATGGAATAAGTACCTGTACGGTGCCTTCATCTTCATGTTTTTTGTGTTGGGTTATCTTGGCATACAGGCGCCTGGCGTTTGGGGCGCTGTTATGGGTCAAGACATTGCAGAGCGTGTTTCGCAGCTGTTCACACTTGGCTATTTCGGCTTCTTTATTTTGATGCCATGGTGGAGTCGTCTCGGCGAATTCAAGCCAGTGCCGAACCGTATTGTTTTCGCTGGCCATTAAGTCAAAAAATTAGTTATGAAAAAACTTTTAACAGGTGCGTTTTTATCGGTTGCGTTGGTACTTTCTGCGCATGCTTCCGGGGGCGGTATTGCCTGGGACAAGGCGCCGAGCAAAACCAATGACATGGTCGCCTTGCAAAATGGGGCGAAAATCTTTGTCAATTATTGCCAAAATTGCCACGCGGCCGGCTACATGCGTTTTAACAAGCTCAAAGATCTGGGCCTGACAGAACAGCAAATCAAGGAAAACCTGCTGTTCAGCACTGACAAAATCGGCGAGACCATGAAGGTGTCGATGGACGTGAAAAATGCAAAGGACTGGTATGGTGTAGTGCCGCCAGACCTTACGCTGGTAGCCCGTTCTCGGTCTGATTTTGGAAAGGGATCAGGCGCGGACTATATTTACACTTATCTGCGTACGTACTACAGGGACGATGCAAAACCCAGCGGGTGGAACAATATGGCATATGCAAATACGGCAATGCCTCATGTGATGTGGGAGTGGCAGGGTGAACGAAAGCCAGTTTATGAAGCCATAACTGAGCATGGCAAAAAGGTGTCGGTTTTTAAAGGGTGGCAGCAAGTTACGCCGGGCACCATGACGCCGCTTCAGTTTGATCAGCAAATGGGCGACTTGGTCGGGTATTTGCAATGGATGAGCGAACCCGTCCAAAACAATCGCGTTCGCATTGGCGTTTGGGTTTTGCTGTTTTTATTGCTTTTGACTTTTGCAGCATGGCGTCTTAACGCTGCCTTTTGGAAGGACGTCAAGTAAAATCAAATTTCGGTTACAAGGGCACGTGTCGTGCCAGTTAACTTATTTGTAGTGGAAGGCATCAGGTTCCAAAAACCTTGGCCTCCACTTTTTTGTTTTCAGGAGAACAAACAAGATGATGGTTTTATATTCAGGCACAACCTGCCCCTACTCACACCGCTGCCGGTTTGTGTTGTTTGAAAAAGGCATGGACTTTGAAATCCGCGATGTTGACCTTTACAACAAGCCCGAAGATATTAATGTCATGAATCCGTACGGTCAGGTACCTATCCTGGTGGAGCGGGACCTGATTTTGTATGAGTCAAACATCATCAACGAGTACATTGATGAGCGTTTTCCGCATCCACAGCTCATGCCGGGTGATCCGGTTGATCGTGCCCGTGTTCGCTTGTTCTTGCTGAACTTTGAAAAAGAGCTTTTTGTACATGTCAGCACACTGGAATCTCGCGCGGCAAAGGGCAACGACAAGGCGCTTGAAAAAGCTCGTTCACACATCAAGGATCGCTTGACGCAACTGGCTCCCGTGTTTTTGAAAAACAAGTTCATGCTAGGCGATAACTTTTCGATGCTCGACGTCGCCATTGCACCGTTGCTCTGGCGCCTGGACTATTACGGCATTGACCTGTCTAAAAATGCTGCACCGTTGCTGAAATATGCCGAGCGAATTTTTTCGCGTCCGGCTTACATTGAAGCGCTCACTCCTTCAGAAAAAGTGATGAGAAAGTAAATGGCCCCTGCGCTTTTTATTTCGTGTAACAGGCTAGCCACCAAGGGGCTAACCACGCTTGTGGTCGGGCTAAGCCAGGCCTCCCGTGGCCCCTGCTTGAGTAAGTCGGGCCTGTGCATGTTCACAGTAACTTCAACACACAGCTGATTTGTTTCATGAACGCACTTGATACATCCTCAACCCGGCCGTATTTGATCCGGGCGCTCTACGAGTGGTGTACTGACAACGGATTGACTCCCTACGTTGCGGTGTCGGTAGACGATTCAGTTCAGGTGCCTCGCGAATACGTGAAAAACAAAGAAATTGTGTTGAACATCAGTTTTGACGCAACCTCATCACTCAAGCTGAGCAATGACTTTATTGAGTTCAAGGCACGTTTTGCTGGCAGCTCACGCGATATCATGGTGCCCATGGAGCGGGTGATTGCGATTTATGCCCGTGAGAATGGTCAGGGAATGGCTTTTCCGATGGGGTCGACGCTGCAACTCGAGGATACGTCGGCCAGTACTGTAGCGCCGCTGGCTGTGGTCAGCGCGCCATCCGTCGTAGCGGACAGCAAAATCGTTCAGCTGGTGGTTGCTGATGACCCGGAAATCCCCATACCACCCAAACCACAGGGCCCACGTCCGTCACTTAAGCGAGTCAAGTGAGCCAGCCCAGTCAATACTTCAAGTAAAATAAAGTTTGTGCCGATTTAGCTCAGTTGGTAGAGCAACCGCCTTGTAAGCGGTAGGTCATCAGTTCGACTCCGATAATCGGCACCACCCTTTCTTTATTTATCTAAATCCGTTCTTGCAACAGGCCTTTAGACTAACACTTTCGTGCTATTAGTATTTTTAGCCGAATTGAGGTAACCTTTATTCCCTTGCCATTGAGGGTCGACATAATCAATGGTGTGAGTTGCCGCAACTTAGCTGCAGCGGCGTTTGATGTCACTAGCAAACACCACGTATCGCCATCGATAGGACCAGATTGAACCGATGAGCGAAGCGCTTCGGGTATCAACGATCCAATGGTTTTCAAGCGATTGGCAGATTCTTTCACCTGTACCGCCAGCATGCCTAGGGTAGGTGAGTTGTTGACAGCCAAGGCTATGGGTATGGCGGGCTGCGTTGGAGCTGCTGAGATCGGGCGATAGTTGTAATTCACAGCGCGTTGAATAAGGACGATAGATGCATTTGATTATCACGGATGCCTGGCTGGCCAAGAGCCGGGCCATCTACTTAAGCGGTACGCGGTTGATGGTTGCAGGATTTTTAGCTGCGTTTGCCCTGATGATTGTGGCTGCTGGCATGTACCACTGGGTATTTTTAAAGGGCGCACGCGAAGGCTGGCCAATTATTGGTGCTCTCGTTAAGTTGGTCGTTAAAGATGAGTTTGAGCAGCGCGACCGCTTTATGCGGGAAAATCTTGACATGATGGCCAAACGGCTGGGTGAAATGCAAGCCAAAATGCTGCAACTTGAAGCTTTGGGGCAACGCGTATCCGGGTTGGCAGGCGTTAACCCTGCAGAGATAAAAACAACGTTGGGTAGCGGAGGCGCTTTGGTAGGCAGCCGGTCCTTGACGATGGATGAACTTCAGGCCACGCTGGCCGACCTTGACAAAATCAGCGATCAGCGGGTTGATCTCATGACGCTGATGGAGTCGCGTCTGTTTGACCAAAAAATCAAAAAACTGATGGTGCCGACGCAACAACCTGTCGTTGGCGGTGTACTCGGCTCTTCATTTGGCTGGCGCATAGACCCTGTCAATGGCCAATCAGCACTGCACACCGGACTTGACTTTCCTGCCGGCACTGGTACGCCGATTCTTGCAGCGGCCGGTGGTGTGGTGGTCGCGCAGGAACACCATCCATCCTATGGCAACATGGTCGAAATCGACCATGGCAACGATCTGGTGACACGCTACGGACATGCTTCCAGGGTGCTGGTCAAGAAAGGTGATTTGATTAAACGCGGACAGAAAATTGCAGAAGTTGGCTCCACTGGTCGCTCAACAGGTTCGCATTTGCACTTTGAGGTACTGGTTCAAGGCGTGTTTCAGGATCCGCAAAAATTCCTGATTGCAGGGCAAAACCTGCCAGTCACGACTGGCCAGCTACAGCGCCCAAAATAAGCAAGCCACCGCAGGTAAAATCTCTACTTTGCGCACAGTTGAACTTAACTGGCGCGCCTCAGCTTAAATCGTATTCTTTTAAGGGATCCAAGCCTTTTAAAGCAACTCAGGGGAGTTGCTTCATCGGCTGCGCATGTATGGCCACCACTTTCCTGACCAAAATCTTCGGCAGTCGCAACGACAGGTTGCTCAAAACATATAGCAAAACCATCGCGCAAATCAATGCGCTGGAACCGCAGTATGAAAAGCTGGACGATGCAGCTTTGCGCTCCAAAACCGAGGAATTCAAAACCCGAATCGCTGGCGGTGAAACGCTCGACACAATACTGCCTGAAGCCTTTGCCGTGGTACGTGAAGGCAGCAAACGGGCCATGAAAATGCGCCACTTTGACGTGCAGTTGCTGGGTGGTATGTCGCTGCACAACGGCAAAATCTCGGAGATGGGCACGGGCGAAGGCAAAACGTTGACGTCTACCCTGCCGGTGTACCTGAATGCGCTGACGGCCAAGGGCGTACACGTCGTGACAGTTAACGACTACCTGGCTGCCCGCGATGCACGCTGGATGGGCAAGCTGTATGAATTTTTAGGCATGACGGTCGGCATCAATTTGCCCACTCTTTCGCGGGAAGAAAAGCAGGATGCATATCGCTGCGACATTACCTACGGCACCAACAATGAATACGGCTTTGATTACTTGCGCGACAACATGGTTTATGAGGTGAGCGATCGCGTGCAGCGAGGCCTGAACTTTGCTATCGTCGACGAGGTAGATTCGATTTTGATTGATGAAGCGCGCACGCCCCTCATCATCAGTGGCCAGGCTGAAGACCACACCGCGATGTACATCGCCATGAACACGGTCGTGCCTGAACTGACCAAGCAGGAAGGCGAGGCTGACCCGCGCACGGGCGAAGGCGTGACAAAGCCCGGCGATTTCACACTTGACGAAAAGACCCATCAGGTATTCCTGACTGAGCAGGGCCATGAAAACGCTGAACGGATCTTGACCAATTTGGGCTTGATACCGGAAAACTCCACCTTGTACGATCCGGCCAACATCACCTTGATGCACCACCTGTACGCTGCGCTGCGTGCCAACCAGCTCTACCACCGTGACCAGCACTATGTGGTGCAAGACGCCGAAAGTGGCGGCAAAGAAATCGTGATCGTGGATGAATTCACTGGCCGGCTGATGTCGGGCCGCCGCTGGAGCGATGGCCTGCATCAGGCAGTGGAAGCCAAGGAAGGTGTGCAGATTCAGGCTGAGAACCAGACGCTGGCATCCATTACTTTTCAAAACTATTTCCGCCTGTACGCCAAGCTGGCTGGCATGACGGGTACTGCTGATACCGAGGCGTTCGAGTTTTCTGAAATCTATGGTCTTGAGACTACGATCATTCCGCCAAATCGCGTTAGCCGCCGTGAAGACCAGCTCGACCGCGTCTATAAAACCACGCGTGAAAAATATGAAGCCGCGATCAAGGATATCCGGGAATGTTACGAACGCGGCCAGCCTGTGCTGGTTGGCACGACATCGATTGAAAATTCTGAAATCATTGACCAGTTATTGATCAAGGAAGACCTGCCGCACCAGGTGCTCAATGCCAAACAACATGCGCGTGAGGCGGATATTGTGGCTCAGGCAGGCCGTACCAAAATGATAACTATCGCCACCAACATGGCCGGCCGGGGTACTGACATTGTGCTGGGCGGCAACGTTGAAAAACGTGTTGAAGCCGTGCAGGCAGACGAGATGTTTAACGACGCCGCCAAAGAAAAAGAAATTATCCGTTTGCGTGAGGAATGGACGCTGGAACACGAGCAGGTCAAAACCCTTGGCGGCTTGCGCATCATTGCTACAGAGCGCCATGAGTCACGCCGTATTGACAACCAGTTGCGTGGCCGTTCCGGCCGCCAGGGCGACAACGGCTCGTCACGTTTTTACCTGAGCCTGGACGATCCGCTGATGCGAATTTTTGCGGGTGACCGCGTCAAGTCCATCATGGACCGCCTCAAAATGCCTGACGGCGAAGCGATTGAAGCAGGTATCGTGTCACGCAGTATTGAGTCTGCACAGCGTAAGGTCGAGTCGCGCAACTTTGACACACGCAAACAGTTGCTTGAATACGATGACGTGGCCAACGACCAGCGCAAGG
>JAYVEE010000400.1:0-2593 GCA_043749005.1 Polaromonas sp.
AAGCCGTCAAAGCATCCAGCCAGGTGGCTGACCTCTATCGCGCGGGTGCGTTACGTGGCATTGTGACCATGCCAGCGCACGTAAAACTTGACCCAACACAGGTAGGTTTTGTTTGGTGCTGAGGCTATTGTGATCACAGCCAATCTACCCGCGAACCTGACTCAAATGACATGCAGGCGGGCTAGAGGCATCTCCAAGTTTCATGGACTCGTTATAACTTTTACTTTCAACAGGAATATTTATCTAAGCTCATGATTGATATAAGTTTTCAGCGATTTTTATGCATAACCTATGCCGCTACGCCATTTTCATACCGCAGGTCTTGCGGTGCACGTTACGTCGGGCGTCACCCCCCACCACTACTATTCAAAGGAACGAGTGTCTCTTTCCAACACGCTAGACCTTTTCACCGCTCGGCCGTTATCAAGTCTCGTACTTGCACTGCTGCTGGTCTTGCTCGGTGTCGTAGCAGTCAGCGGACTTGTCCCTGCGTCAGATAGTCGCAGATACTTTGCCGGCCACGAATGGCTACTCGCTACAATCTGTTGGCCATGGCAGCATTCTTCACGTTCTGCGCAATCAAGGGCTGGCGCCTTTCCGTGCGCCAAACCCGGAAATGAAATTTGTCGAAGAGCTTTTGTGAAACACTGCCTGTTGCATCCTCACCAATTTATTCAAGCCGAAGCCGCTCAGCGGCTCGGCTATATTTAGACGTCAAGCTGCAGATGGCAACATTTTTACAACCGTGCCGATCAGCTATTGGCTAATCCATTCTGTCCATTTAAATCCATCAAAGGAAACGTCATGCGCGATTCTGGTAAAGCTCCCAGGATGGCTGTGTGATTGATCTCACTGGTTCTTTTTATCGTCGCTCTTGTTGCTCATTTTGGTCTGGCAAAGATACCCGAGCCAATTGCAACCTGGTCCTGGATCATTGGTTTCGGCCTTTTGCTGGCGGCATGTCTGATTCGCGGCCTGTAAGCTTTGCCTCGAATTGTGAGCCGCCGACTTGAGGGACTAGGCACTCCCTGTAACGACTTGGGTGTCACGTACAAAACCGGGCAATAAATGGTGTCCAGCCTGAGCCACTCGCGTTGCGTATGGCTGGAGAAGAAAAGCGCCAGTTGGGCTATCCTTTCGGTCTGGCCAACTTTCATCAGGAACGTCGTTAGATAAGTGCTATTTATTCAGTAGCTGCTTGCGCCCGTAGCTATTGGGCTAGCGTCCTGAATAACAGATAAAAAGAGGTTTAAAATCTCCCGGGGACCGTGAGGATTAAAAAACCTGGCGCCCTACCATCAAAAGCAGCTGAGTGCCAATAGATACGGGTGCAAAATGATCCCGTATCTATAGCAAACAAACATGATCAACTACCCCGCGTCACGGGCATTTCCACCTCACCGGGCAACAACAAATGCCGAGCCAGTTCCAGCTTGGCAATCGACGCACGGTGCACTTCATCCGGGCCGTCGGCCAAGCGCAGGGTGCGTTGGTGGGCGTAGGCGTAGGCCAGCGGAAAGTCATCTGACACACCGCCGCCGCCGTGCGCCTGAATGGCCCAGTCAATGATCTGGCAAGCCATGTTGGGCGCGACGACCTTGATCATGGCGATTTCAGCTTTGGCGACTTTGTTGCCAACCGTGTCCATCATGTAGGCGGCTTTGAGTGTCAATAGACGCGCTTGCTCGATCATGATGCGCGATTCTGCAATGCGTTCATGCCATACAGAGTGGCTGGCAATCGGTTTGCCGAATGCCACGCGGCTGGTAAGGCGTTTGCACATCAGCTCAAGCGCGCGCTCGGCGCAGCCGATGGTGCGCATGCAGTGGTGAATGCGCCCCGGGCCAAGGCGGCCTTGGGCGATTTCAAAACCACGGCCTTCGCCCAGAAGCATGTTGTCAACGGGCACACGCACGTTGGTCAAACGGACTTCCATGTGGCCGTGCGGTGCGTCGTCGTAGCCAAAAACCGTGAGCGGGCGAATCACGGTGATGCCGGGGCTGTTGGCAGGCACCAGAATCATCGATTGCTGTTCATGGCGGCCAGCGTCGGGGTTGGTTTTGCCCATCACAATGTAAACGGCGCAGCGTGGGTCGCCTGCACCTGACGACCACCACTTCAGGCCATTGAGCACATAGTCATCGCCATCGCGCTCAATGCGGCAGGCGATGTTGGTCGCGTCAGATGAGGCGACATCGGGTTCGGTCATTAAAAATGCAGAGCGAATCTCGCCGCGCAACAGCGGGTCAAGCCACTGGTCCTTGTTGGCCTCGGAGCCGTAGCGGGCAATGGTTTCCATGTTGCCGGTGTCGGGAGCGGAGCAGTTGAAGACCTCAGCCGCAAAAGGAACACGCCCCATGATCTCGCACAGCGGTGCGTATTCAAGGTTGCTCAAGCCTTCAGGTGCGCGTGGGGAGTGCGGCAAAAACAGATTCCACAGGCCGGCGGCTCGGGCTTTGGGTTTCAGTTCTTCAATAATGGCGGTTGGAACCCAGGCGTTGCCTTTGGCGCGGTTCTCTGCAATTTCTTTAAAAAAGCGTGCCTCATTCGGGTAAATGTGCTCGTCCATGAAGGCCAGCAAGCGGGCCTGCAT
>JAYVEE010000401.1:0-8650 GCA_043749005.1 Polaromonas sp.
GCGAGTTTGACGACTACATTGCCAAACCCAAATCAAACGGCTACCAGTCGCTGCACACGGTGGTGCGTGATGCAGCTGGCAGGGCGGTTGAAATTCAAATCAGGACCCAGGCCATGCATGACCATGCCGAGCACGGCGTTGCCGCGCATTGGGCTTACAAAGAAGCGGGTACCAAGGGCTATGCGGGCGTGTCGGCCAGCAGCGAATACGACTCAAAAATTGCGGTGCTGCGACAGTTACTGGCGTGGGAGCGAGACTTGTCAGGGGCACAGAACTCTGACAGGTCGGGCTTGTTTGAAGACCGCATTTACGTGCTGACGCCTGATGCTGCAATCGTTGAGTTGCCGCAAGGCGCGACTGCAGTTGACTTTGCTTACAGCGTCCACACCAACGTCGGCCACCATTGCCGGGGCGCGCGGATTGATGGAGCTATGGTGCCGCTTAACACGCCTCTGGTTAACGGACAAACGGTAGAAGTCATCACCGTCAAAGAAGGCGGCCCGTCACGTGATTGGTTAAATGCTGACCTCGGTTATCTAGCCAGTCACCGTGCCAAGTCAAAAGTGCGCGCCTGGTTTAATGCGCTGGAGATTGCGCAAACTATTGCCAAGGGTCGTGAGGCGGTTGAAAAGCTGTTGCAGCGTGAGGGTAAAACGGCGATGAAGCTCGACGACCTGGCAGCGCAGCTAGGCTTTAAAGCAGCAGACGATCTGTTTGAGGTGGTGGGCAAAGACGAGCTGAGCTTGCGCACGATAGAAAACATGCTCAAACCGCCAGAGCCTGCGCTTACGCCAGACGATGTTGTGCTGACGAAAAAGCCCCGCTCCACGTCAACTGCATCCAGTGCGAAAAACGGCGGTGTGCTGGTGGTCGGCATGGGGTCACTGCTGACGCAACTGGCCAAGTGCTGCAAGCCGGCGCCCCCGGACAATATCCTGGGCTTTGTCGCCAAGGGCAAAGGTGTGAGCGTACACCGCAGCGATTGCAGCAACTTTCGAAACATGGCAAAGGGCAGCCCCGAGCGGGTGATTGAGGTCGAGTGGAACGCCCCCAAAAATGCCGATGGTGCAGCCTACGCGGTTGATGTGACCATTGAAGCGTCAGACAGGCAGGGCTTGCTACGCGATATTTCAGAAGTATTTACCAAAGAAAAAATGAATGTGATCGGCGTACAAACGCAATCTGTCAAAGACAACCGTGGTGGTACGGCATGGATGACATTTACGGTGGAGGTTGCGCAGTCTGGACGGCTCAAGCAGGTACTGATTACGGTGGCAGAGGTGGTGGGCGTGCGGTCAGCGCGCAGAAGATAAGTTATACTCCACCGTCGACTTTAGGCGCATAGCTCAGCTGGTTAGAGCACCACCTTGACATGGTGGGGGTCGTTGGTTCGAGTCCAATTGCGCCTACCAATTTTTTGCACGGTTTCCCTCATGCAGGGCAAAGGCAAAGAGTTGGTAAACTCTAAATCTCCTTAATGAAAAGCGATCCATTCGGCGCTGTGCTAGTGGTGCGTCTACGGGAATGAGCAGTGCAACAAACCAAAATCACACCAAAAGTTCCCGTTCAGGCAGAGGTGTCGGTTCAATACCGGGTGATCAAAAAGTACCCTAACCGGCGGCTGTATGACACTGAAACCTCCACCTACATCACCCTGACGGACGTGCGGCAACTGGTGATGGACAGCGCACACTTCGCGGTGGTGGACGCCAAAACCAATGACGATTTGACGCGCAGCATTCTGCTACAAATCATTCTCGAAGAAGAATCCGGCGGTGCGCCGATGTTTACTGAGGCAGTGCTGGCCAACATCATCCGGTTTTACGGCCACGCCATGCAAAGCTTTATGGGTGCGTATCTGGAGAATAACGTGCAGGGCTTCATGGATTTGCAGGTCAAAATGGCGGAACAGGCCAAAGGCATGAGCCCCGAAAGCTGGGCCAAACTGATGAATGCGCAGTCACCCATGATGCAGGGCATGATGGGAAATTATGTAGAGCAGTCCAAAAATGCTTTCACGCAAATGCAGGAGCAAATGCAAAAGCAAAGCGAGCAGATGTTTTCTGCATTTGGTTTAAAACGTTAAAGCAGTGTGGCTCTGAGACAATAGGGGTATGAGCGAAGTTATTTCCCCTCCCATCACTACCATCCACAAATCTGCCCCACGCGTTGGCTTTGTCAGCCTCGGTTGCCCCAAGGCGTTGACCGATTCTGAGCTGATCCTCACACAGCTGAACGCAGAAGGCTACCAGACATCCAAAACATTTGAAGGCGCTGACTTGGTTATCGTCAACACCTGCGGTTTCATAGATGATGCCGTCAGGGAGAGCCTGGACACAATTGGCGAAGCATTGGCCGCCAATGGCCGGGTAATTGTCACCGGATGTCTGGGCGCCAAAACAGGTGAAGGCGGTGGCAACATGGTGCGGCAAATGCACCCCAGCGTATTGGCTGTGACCGGCCCGCATGCCACACAGGAAGTCATGGACGCTGTGCATTTAAACCTGCCCAAGCCGCATGACCCGTTTGTAGATCTGGTCCCCAACAGTTTTGGCGTTGCAGGTATTAAATTAACGCCGCGTCATTACGCCTATTTAAAAATCAGTGAAGGTTGCAACCACCGCTGCACGTTTTGCATCATTCCGTCAATGCGCGGCGACTTGGTGTCACGCCCGATTGGCGATGTGCTGGTCGAAGCGCGCGCTCTGTTTGAAGGTGGTGTCAAAGAGCTGCTGGTCATCAGCCAGGACACCTCGGCTTACGGCGTTGATGTGAAGTACAGAACAGGTTTTTTTGACGGCAAGCCGATCAAAACCCGTATGCTGGAGCTGGTCAAAGCGCTGGGCGAAATTGCTGAATCTTACGGCGCCTGGGTTCGGCTGCACTATGTTTACCCGTACCCAAGCGTGGATGAAGTTTTGCCATTGATGGCGACAGGCCAAGTGCTGCCGTATCTGGATGTGCCCTTGCAGCACAGCCACCCGGATGTTTTAAAACGCATGAAGCGCCCCGCCAGTGGTGAGAAAAACCTGGAGCGCATTGCGCGCTGGCGCGAAATTTGTCCGCAAATTGTTATTCGCAGCACCTTTATTGCAGGTTTTCCGGGTGAGACGGAGGCCGAGTTTGAACACCTTCTGGCTTTCATGGAAGAAGCCAAGATTGACCGCGCAGGCTGTTTTGCTTACAGCGCCGTGGCGGGGGCAACCGCCAACGATATACCCGGCATGTTGCCGGTCGACGTGCGTGAAGAACGCCGTGCGCGTTTCATGGCAGTAGCTGAAAGGGTGTCGAGCCAAAAACTACATGGCCGTATTGGAGCGACCATGCAGGTGCTTGTCGATTCAGCGCCAGCGCTCGGTCGCAAAGGCGGTTTGGGCCGCACTTATGCTGATGCGCCTGAAATTGATGGTGTGGTGAAGCTACTGGCGCCAGAAAAAATCAGCAAAACTTTAAAGGTGGGCGAGTTCACCAAGGCGCGGATTGTGGGCGTTCAGGGGCATGATTTGGTTGGCGTCCCGTATTAATTTAGAAAATCTTCGGGCAACAAAAAAGCCACTGAAACATTCGATGTGTGTAGTGGCTAGTTGTAATGATTCTAAAAATAAATCATCGAAATTTGATGGTGCCCGGGAGAGAACTCGAATCTCCACATCTTGCGATACACGGACCTGAACCGTGCGCGTCTACCAATTCCGCCACCCGGGCAAGCCTTAAAGTGTACCATTACACAGCGCAGCGTATGGCCCGGGAAATTGAAATATTTAAGCGGCATACTTCCTGATTCGCTACTGGACAAAAGCCATTTGGCATAACTTTTAAAGAGATTTTTATTAAAACAACTCAACACAGTGCCAGCGCAGCGTCTGGCCTCCTCGCAGAGTTCGAGGGCACCGTTTCTGGCCACCGTGATGGCCATGGTTTTGTGCAGCGTGATGATGGCGAGGCTGATATTTATTTGCCCCCGAACGAGATGCGAGCCGTACTCCACAAAGACCGCGTCAAGGCACGCATTGTTCGGCATGACCGCAAAAACAGGCCTGAAGGCCGCGTTACCGAGATCATTGAACGTTCACCCAACCCGATCATTGGCCGCCTTTTGCAAGAAAGCGGTGTGTGGCTGGTTGCGCCCGAAGACAAGCGCTACGGCCAGGATGTACTGATACCCAAGGGTGCGACGGGCTCAGCCAAAACGGGGCAGGTGGTAGTCGTGCAACTGACCGAGCCGCCAGCGCTGTTTGGGCAGCCGGTGGGCCGCGTCAAAGAAGTGCTGGGCGAGATTGATGATCCAGGCATGGAAATTGAAATTGCGGTGCGCAAATACGGCGTGCCGCATGAATTCAGTGATGAGGCACTCGCCTTGGCACGCACACTACCTGACGCAGTACGTGCACAAGACAAGGAAAAGCGCATCGACTTGACCGACATCGCCCTGGTCACAATTGACGGCGAAGACGCGCGCGACTTCGACGATGCGGTGTATTGCGAGCCCGCAAAGGTAGGCCGAGGCAAAGGCTGGCGTTTGCTGGTGGCGATTGCGGATGTCAGCCACTATGTAGAGACTGGCAGCGCGATTGACATTGACGCCTACGACCGTGCCACCAGCGTATATTTTCCGCGCCGCGTGATCCCGATGTTGCCTGAAAAGCTGTCGAATGGCCTGTGCTCGTTGAACCCAAATGTTGAACGTCTGTGCATGGTGTGCGACATGCTGGTGACCGCCAAAGGCGACGTACATGCCTACCAGTTTTACCCGGCGGTGATGTTTAGCCAGGCACGTTTTACCTACACCGAAGTAGCCGCTATTTTGGCCAACACGCGCGGGCCTGAAGCGGCGCAGCGTAAAGGCTTGGTGCCGCATTTGCTCGACCTGCATGATGTGTATCAAGCGCTTTTGAAAGAACGCGGCGTGCGCGGCGCGGTAGATTTTGAAACCACTGAAACCCAGATCGTTTGCGACGAAGCAGGCCGGATTGAAAAAATCATTCCCCGCACCCGCAATGTGGCGCACCGGCTGATTGAAGAGGCCATGTTGGCTGCCAATGTCTGCTCGGCTGACTTTATTGCCAGCAGTAAACATGTGGGTTTGTTTCGCGTGCACGAAGGCCCAACGCCCGAGAAAAAGGACATGCTGCGCAACTACCTCAAGGCCGCTGGCATTGGCATGACGATCAGTGACGACCCAACGCCGGGCGAGTTCCAGCAAATTGCCCTGGCCACCAAAGACCGGCCCGATGCGCAGCAAATCCATTCGATGCTGCTGCGTTCAATGCAACAGGCCATTTACACGCCGATGAACAGCGGCCACTTTGGTTTGGCTTATGAGGCCTACACCCACTTCACCAGCCCGATTCGCCGTTACCCGGATTTGCTGGTTCACCGCGTGATCAAAGCAGTGCTGAATAAAGCCAAATACCAGTTACCCAGCTTGCCGGCGCCGGGTGAAGCTGAGGCAAAGCTTTCAAAGCGGCTTGCATCAAGAGTCAAGGATCCAGATCAGAAACCGAAAAAGGCCAGTGCTGACGAGCTGGCCTGGCAAGCTGCTGGCCTGCATTGCAGCGCCAACGAACGCCGTGCTGATGAGGCCAGCCGGGACGTGGAAGCCTGGCTCAAATGCAAGTACATGCGCGAGCATTTGGGTGAAGAGTTTGGCGGGGTTGTGACCGCTGCTACCGGCTTTGGTATCTTCGTTACGCTGGACGCGATGTATGTAGAAGGTCTGGTCCACATCACAGAACTGGGCGGCGAGTACTTCCGTTTTGATGAAGCAAAGCAGGAGCTGCGCGGCGAGCGCACCGGTATTCGCTATGCCATCGGCACGCGGGTGCGCGTGCAGGTCAGCCGGGTGGATCTGGATGGCCGCAAGATTGATTTCAGGCTGGTGCATGAAGGCGAAGCGCTGCTGGCGGTGACTAACCGAGCCATGAAAGACAAAACGGGCGGCCATACCAACGAATTGCCGGCACAAGAACGCGGCGTGTCGCGTGATGGCAAAGGCAACCGTAGAGCGGGCGCAGCGCCTAACCGAGCGGGCCGAGGATCAGAGTCGTCGTCGTCAAGCCGAACCGAGCGCGGCTCCGGTGGTTTGCTGCCGTCTCCGATTCAGGCACTGAAGGCATCAGTTAAAAAAGCCGCCGGAAAGACGGTAGCCAAGACGGGGCGCAAGCAGGGTAAAAAACCGCGTCGTTGAGAGTGGAATTTTTATGCTGATTCGCGTTTTATCTTTCCTGCTCGAAACCTTCTTTTTTGTGCTCATAGCTGCTGCACTTTTGCGCGCCTGGATGAACTGGACGCGCGTCAACATGCGTGGGCAGCCGGGCGTATTTGTGATGGCTGTCACCGACTGGCTGGTCAAGCCATTACGGCTGGCATTTCCCAAAAAAGTAGCACAGTCTAAAATTGATTGGGCCAGCTTGCTAGTAGCGCTGCTGTTCGCTTTGGCCTACGCGTTGATCTGGCTGGTGCTTTTTACCATCGTGCTGGGCGGATTGGGTATGGCTGCACTTGAACCCGCCATGCTGCTGTCGCTGCTGGTTTTTGCGTTAAAGATGCTGCTGCGGGTAGCGTTGCAAACCATCATGATTCTGGTCATCGGTTTCGCCATTTTGTCGTGGGTGCAACCGGGCTCAGCGGCCTACGCCCTGCTCGGGCGGTTGACCGAGCCGCTGCTTGCGCCTCTAAGGCGCGTGATTCCGTCGGTGGGCGGTATTGACTTGTCTGCCATTGTGCTGATCATTGCACTTCAAATCGGATTGATGGTGTTGGCCTGAATTGAAGCTGCCAGTTTTGAAGCGGTCAATGCTTCGCCTGGATGTGTTTGTTCCCATTCATCAGCTATTCGGCCATGGATGAACACCGATCTGCAGGCTGCATCAAAGGCCTGTAATCCAACGGCAAGTGATGCGCCCACCATGCCTGCGAGCACATCACCTGTGCCCGCAGTGGCCAGCAACGCGTTGCCGCTTGAGTTGATACGGCTGGTTTGGCCTGGCGCCGCTATTACGCTGCCAGAACCCTTTAAAACCACCACGGCCTGATATAGCCGGGCCAGTTGCGAAGCGGCATTCAGGCGATCAGACTGAATGCTTGCGGTGCTGGTTTGCAGCAGACGTGCAGCTTCAAGCGGATGCGGCGTGAGCACGGTGGCATAGCCGCGTGCGGCTCGTGCCTTGAGTAGCGTTTGAAGTTGCGAATCGTCGGAAATGGCGTTCAACGCATCAGCATCCAGCACCAAGCGGCTGGTAGCAGACAACACCCTGGGTAAAACCGCTTTGATTGCCTCACCTCCACCACAACCGCAGACCACAACCTGATGACGCAAATCCAGCGCATCAGGGCTGCGAAACATGAGTTCTGGCTGGTTTGTGTCGACAGTCAAGCAGCTATCACCCAACAAAGACACAAATACCCGCCCAGCACCTGCGTGCAGTGCCGCACTCGCTGCCAGTAACGGCGCGCCTGCCATGTGGCTGCTGACTGTGGACTCCCCTCCCAAAACAGCGACATCGCCAAAACTTCCTTTGTGAGCGTTATGCTGGCGACGCCGTGTGGCCACGCTGTCTGCGCCGAGTAGCCAAGCGCTGGGTGGCTCTGTGTTGGGTATGTCAACACTCAGATCATCAAACCAGACCTCACCCGCACTGTCGCGGCCTTCAAAGGTGAACAAACCAGGCTTCAAAGTTAATAATGACAGCGTAAAACGAGCTCCAGACCAAGAACTACCGGTGTAATTAGCTCCTGAATTTATAGCCTGTAATGCCCCCGTATCAGCATTCAATCCGCTGGGCAGATCCACTGCCAGACAGGGCGCTCTGCTTCGCGCCATCAACCGTAACCAATGCTGGATTGGTGCAGTGCCGTCACGCGCCGGGTCAAGCGTTGAGCCAATTCCCAGTATTGCATCAATACAGAAATCAAAATCTGTCGGAGCTTCGCTGGTAAAACACACGCCAGCAGCCAAAGCACCTTTTCTTGCAATTTCGGCATCAGGCGGCAGATTTCTTTCGCCCGTTCCTGCCCATGTCACCACGACTTTTTTGCCCCATTGGTGCAGATGCATCGCAGCCTGAAAACCATCACCACCGTTGTTGCCCGGTCCACAGGCTATCCAGATGCATTGGGCATGAGGCGCAATCGCTATGGCTAGACGAGCAACTGCCAAGCCTGCGCGCTGCATCAGTGTGTGAGGCGGTAAAGTCATGGAGGCGATTTTTTCGATGCGGCGGGTAACAGCCACATCAAAAAGCGGCTGGCTCGATGCGGTAGTAATTTTTTGCATCGCAGCCGGCGTCAGTTTTTAGGAGTCAGCAGGAATACGCAAAACCTGACCGGGATAAATCTTGTCCGGGTAGCTCAACATTGGCTTGTTGCCTTCAAAAATCTGTGTATATTTATTGAGTGTGCCGTAAAACTGTTTGCTGATTTTTGACAGGTTGTCACCGCTGACAACGACGTACATCTGGGACTCTGGCTCAGGACTTGAAACCATCATCAAGTCGTTGACTGATGACACCGACGCTACATTGCCGCAGCACAGCAATACTTTTTCTTTGGTGGCCTGGCTCGGCGCTACACCTGCCACCGTTACTGCACCGCTGGCAGCGTCGAAGCTTACATCCAATCCTTGTACGTCCAGATTCATGGTGCCAATGTA
>JAYVEE010000402.1:0-8648 GCA_043749005.1 Polaromonas sp.
GGCAAGTTTTTGGGTGTGCTGGATCTGGACGTGAAGGGCAAGGCAGTTGTCGGATTCAAATACCGTCTGTTGCCTGTGTTTTCTAACTTGCTGGCGCCAGACAAGGACATGGCAGCGCTGATTGGAAAAATTCGAGAACCCTATCAAGCCAAATTGACTGAAAAACTTGCTACCACTGAAGGCACGCTTTACAGACGGGGTAATTTCAACGGAACGTTTGACCAGTTGATTCTGGACGCGTTGATGGACGTGCGCGGCGCAGACATCGCGTTTTCTCCAGGCTTCAGGTGGGGCACGTCTTTGTTGTCAGGCCAAAGCATCACACGCGAACATGTGATGGATCAGACCGCCATCACCTACCCATGGACAACACTTACTGATATGCGGGGCGAGACGATCAAGACCATTCTGGAAGACGTGGGCGACAACCTCTTTAACCCTGACCCCTACTATCAGCAGGGCGGTGACATGGTGCGTACGGGCGGACTTACTTATACCTGTGAGCCCGGTGCCAAGATGGGCAGCCGAATTCAGGACATGCGCCTGAACGGCAAATTGATTGAAGCGGATAAAACCTACAAGGTCGCAGGCTGGGCGCCCGTAGCTGAAGCCAGCAAAAACGCCGGACCACCAGTTTGGGAAGTAGTGGAGACTTACTTGAAGGCAAAAAAAGTCATCAAGCCCGTTAAACCAAACACGCCACAACTGTTAGGTGTGCAAGGTAATGCAGGTTTGGCATAAATCCGACCTTGGGCGGGTCTTTTTTAAGTGGCACAATCTCGTTTGTTTCTGAAGTCCCTTCCAGGCACAGTCGCATCCGCTCATCGGTTCAGCCGTGACAAGCGGAAGGTTTAATTAACCGGCACCACAGGCTCATGGCTCAAGGTGTCCACTAATGTTTCCTTAAGGGAAACTGAAGGTCAGTCGATATGAGTTCAAATCCGCAAGCGCCCGCGTCTGCATCGTCGATCCACGCAGCCTACAACGGTAACACCTATCTCTTCGGCGGCAATGCGCCTTATGTTGAAGAGATGTATGAGAACTATCTCGCCAACCCTGGCAGCGTTCTGGATACGTGGCGCGAATATTTTGATGCGTTGCAACACGTTGCTGCTGTTGACGGCACAGACGCCAAAGACGTGCCGCATCTGCCTGTCGTCAATGCTTTTGCAGAGCGTGCCAAAAGCGGTCAAACCCGCGTCGTGGTGGCCAGCGCCGACCTGGAAATGGGCCGCAAGCGCACTGCGGTTCAGCAACTGATTTCGGCCTACCGCAATGTTGGCGTCCGTTGGGCTGATCTGGATCCTCTCAAGCGCACTGAGCGCGACAAAATTCCTGAGCTTGATCCTTCCTTTTACGGCTTTACCGACGCCGATCAGGAAACCGTGTTCAACACCAGCAACACGTTTTTTGGTAAAGAAACCATGAGCCTGCGCGAGCTCATGAACGCGCTGCGCGAAACCTATTGCGGCACGATTGGTGCCGAGTACATGTACGCTACCGATCAAAACCACAAACGCTGGTGGCAGCAAAAGCTCGAATCTATTCGCAGCAAACCTAGCCTGAGCAAAGAAAAAAAACTGCACATTCTGGATCGCTTAAGCGCAGCTGAAGGACTTGAACGCTTCTTGCACACCAAATATGTTGGCCAAAAGCGCTTTTCGTTAGAGGGTGGTGAAAGCTTTATTGCCAGCATGGACGAGCTCATCCAGCGCGGAGGTGAGGTGGGTATTCAGGAAATCGTCATCGGCATGGCACACCGTGGCCGCTTGAATGTGCTGGTCAATTCACTCGGAAAAGTACCTGCGGATTTGTTTGCAGAATTTGACCACACCGCCCCGGAAGACCTGCCTAGCGGCGACGTTAAATATCACCAGGGATTCAGCTCGGACGTGACCACGCCTGGCGGCCCGGTGCATTTGACGCTGGCGTTCAACCCGTCGCACCTGGAAATCGTGAACCCGGTGGTTGAAGGCTCGGTTCGCGCCCGCATGGATCGCCGCGCTGATCCCAAAGGTTTGCAGGTGCTGCCAGTGCTGGTGCACGGCGATGCAGCCTTTGCTGGCCAGGGCGTGGTAATGGAAACACTGGCACTGGCAGAAACCCGTGGTTATTCCACCGGCGGTACGGTCCATATCGTGATCAACAACCAGATCGGTTTTACCACCAGTGACCCGCGCGACAGCCGGTCAACCCTGTATTGCACCGACGTCGTGAAAATGATCGACGCGCCCGTGCTGCACGTCAACGGTGATGATCCTGAAGCTGTGGTGCTGGCCACCCAACTAGCGCTGGACTTCCGGATGGAGTTCCACAAAGACGTGGTGGTGGACATCATCTGCTTTAGAAAACTTGGCCACAACGAGCAGGACACACCGGCGATGACGCAGCCGCTGATGTACAAGAAAATTGCCATTCACCCTGGCACGCGCAAGCTGTACGCAGACAAACTGCAAGCCCAGGGCATGGGCGATACGCTTGGCGATGACATGGTCAAAGTCACACGTGCCGCCCTCGACGCAGGTAAAAGTACGTTCGACCCCGTGTTGACCAACTTCAAAAGCAAATACGCCGTGGATTGGGCGCCGTACCTTGGCAAAAAATGGACGGATGCGGGCGACACCGCCGTCCCTATGTCAGAGTGGAAGCGCCTGGCTGAAAAAATAACGACGATTCCTGCCACTGTCACGCCACACAATCTGGTTAAAAAAGTCTTTGACGACCGTGCCGCCATGGGCCGGGGCGAGATACCGGTGGACTGGGGCATGGGTGAACACATGGCGTTCGCCTCACTGGTGGCCAGCGGCTATCCGGTGCGTTTGTCAGGCGAAGATTCCGGGCGCGGCACGTTTACCCACCGCCATGCGGTGATTCACGACCAGAACCGTGAAAAGTTTGACACCGGTACCTACGTGCCATTGCAAAACGTGACCGATAACCAGGCTCCGTTTGTCGTCATTGATTCGATTTTGAGTGAAGAAGCGGTGCTGGCGTTTGAATACGGCTACGCATCAAACGACCCAAATACACTGGTGATCTGGGAAGCGCAGTTTGGCGACTTTGCGAACGGCGCGCAGGTTGTGATTGACCAGTTTATTGCCTCAGGGGAAGTCAAGTGGGGCCGCGTCAACGGCATCACTCTAATGCTGCCGCACGGTTATGAAGGCCAGGGACCAGAGCACTCATCGGCACGGCTTGAGCGTTTCATGCAACTGTCAGCAGACACCAACATGCAGGTGGTGCAGCCCACCACGGCCAGCCAGATCTTTCACATCTTGCGCCGTCAGATGGTGCGCAATTTGCGCAAGCCATTGATCATCATGACGCCCAAGTCACTTTTGCGCGCCAAGGATGCAGCATCGCCTCTAAGTGAATTCACCAAGGGCAGTTTTCAAACTGTAATACCTGAAAGCAAGGATTTGAAAGCGGACAAGGTAAGGCGTGTCGTGGCTTGTTCGGGCAAGGTGTACTACGACCTGGCTCGCAAGCGCGAAGAAAAAGGACATGACGATGTGGTGCTGATCCGTGTGGAACAGCTTTATCCATTTCCGCACAAAGCGTTTTCGACCGAGCTAAAAAAGTACCCCAATGCAACCGACATTGTGTGGTGTCAGGACGAGCCACAAAATCAGGGCGCGTGGTTTTTCGTGCAGCATTACATTCACGAAAACATGACCGAAGGTCAAAAGCTGGGTTACTCGGGCCGAGCAGCTTCAGCATCACCAGCGGCGGGATATTCACACTTGCATCAAGAACAGCAAAAGGTGCTGGTTGACGGCGCGTTTGCCAAGCTCAAGGGTTTTGTGCTGACCAAGTAAGTCCCGAGTCCACACCCAGCTCAACATCACACAAGAATATTAAAGAGAATCAACATGGCTATCGTAGAAGTCAAAGTCCCCCAATTGTCCGAGTCTGTGGCTGAAGCCACCATGCTGCAATGGAAAAAGAAAGTCGGTGATGCGATTGCCATCGACGAGATTCTGATTGAAATCGAAACCGACAAGGTCGTGCTCGAAGTGCCTGCGCCGTCGGCCGGCGTGCTGGTTGAGCTGGTGGTTGCTGACGGCGGTACGGTTATCGCTGAACAAGTCATTGCGCGCATTGATACTGAGGCAAAAGCTGGAGCCGTTACGCCTGTTGCAGCAACTGTTACCCCTGTTGTCGCAACGGCTTCTCTGCCCGTGCCAGCCGCACCAGCCGTTGTCACAGGGGGGTCAATGGCAGGGGTTCCCATGCCAGCAGCCGCCAAACTGATGGCGGATAACAACATGGCTGCAGGCTCTGTTGCCGGCACCGGCAAGGACGGCCGCGTGACGAAGGGCGACGTGTTGGGCGCCGCAGCCTCAGTTTCTGCCACATCCGCCGCTCCTAAACCAGTAGCTGTCAGCGCAATATCGACGGCTGCTCCAGTTGCATCGCTTCCTCAAGTGGCAGTGCCTTCCAAAGCTGCTGACCTGGGTGACAGGCCAGAGCAGCGTGTACCCATGAGCCGCCTGCGCGCCCGCATTGCCGAGCGATTGCTGCAATCGCAATCGACCAACGCCATCCTGACTACCTTCAACGAAGTGAACATGGCTCCGGTGATGGACATGCGCAAACGCATGCAGGAAAAGTTTGAGAAAGAACATGGCGTCAAGCTTGGCTTCATGAGCTTTTTCGTCAAAGCGGCAGTGCATGCACTGAAGAAATTCCCGCTGCTCAATGCCTCGGTTGACGGCAATGACATCATCTACCACGGCTACTTTGACATCGGTATCGCCGTTGGTTCACCACGCGGCCTGGTGGTGCCCATTTTGCGCAACGCTGACCAGATGAGCTTTGCCCAGATTGAAAAGAAGATTGCTGAATATGGCGTAAAGGCGCGCGACGGCAAACTGGGCATTGAAGAAATGACGGGCGGCACGTTCTCGATCAGCAATGGCGGCACGTTTGGCTCAATGCTGTCCACCCCCATCATCAATCCGCCACAATCAGCCATCCTTGGCGTACACGCCACTAAAGACCGGGCCGTGGTCGAAAATGGTTTGGTTGTGGTGCGCCCGATGAACTACTTCGCCATGAGTTACGACCACCGCATCATTGATGGCCGCGAGGCCGTGCTGGGACTGGTCGCGATGAAAGAGGCGCTGGAAGATCCGGCTCGTCTGTTGTTTGACATCTAAAGGAAAACTTCAATGTCAAAACAATTCGATGTCATCGTCATAGGCGGCGGCCCTGGTGGCTACATTGCCGCTATTCGCGCAGCGCAACTCGGCTTTAACGTAGCCTGTATCGACGAATGGAAAAACGCCAAAGGTGGCCCGGCTCTGGGTGGTACGTGTACCAATGTGGGTTGCATTCCGTCCAAAGCTTTGCTGCAATCTTCAGAGCATTACGAGCAGGCGGGACATCACTTTGCTGACCACGGCATCGAGGTCAAGGGTCTGAGTCTGGATATGGCCAAAATGATGGGTCGCAAGGATGCGGTGATCAAGCAGAACAATGAAGGGGTGCTGTATTTGTTCAAAAAGAACAAAGTCACGTTCTTTCATGGTCGTGGCTCCTTTGCCTCCGGCAAAGATGGTTTGTATGACATCAAGGTGGCAGGCGCTGCTCAGGAAGTCATCAGTGGCAAGCACATCATTGTGGCAACCGGCTCAAACGCACGTACGTTGCCGGGTACGCCGTTTGATGAAGAAACCATTTTGTCAAATGACGGTGCATTGCGCCTGACAGAAGTACCCAAAAAGCTGGGGCTGATTGGCTCGGGTGTCATTGGTCTGGAGATGGGCTCAGTGTGGCGGCGTTTGGGTGCCGAGGTGACGGTGCTTGAAGGTTTGCCAATTTTCCTGGGTGCAGTGGACCAGCAAATTGCCAAGGAGGCCCACAAGGCTTTTACCAAGCAGGGTTTGAAGATTGAGCTGGGCGTCAAAGTAGGCGAGATCAAAACGAACAAATCAGGCAGCAAAAGCGTGTCAGTTGCCTACACAAATGCCAAAGGTGAGGCGTTGTCGCTGGACATTGACAAGCTCATCATCTCGATTGGCCGGGTTGCCAACACGATTGGCCTCGCACCAGAAGCTATTGGCTTAAAGCTGGACGAACGCGGCGCGATTGTGGTGGATGGTGATTGCAAAACCAATTTGCCTAATGTGTGGGCGATTGGCGATGTGGTACGCGGCCCGATGCTGGCGCACAAAGCTGAGGAAGAAGGCGTTGCTGTGGCCGAACGCATTGCCGGTCAACAAGGGCATGTCAACTTCAACACCATCCCGTGGGTGATTTATACCAGCCCCGAAATTGCCTGGGTGGGTCAGACCGAGGAGCAGCTCAAGGCTGCCGGTAAAGCCTACAAGGCAGGTATCTTTCCGTTCTTGGCGAACGGCCGTGCGAGGGCAATGGGCGATACCACCGGCATGGTAAAAATGCTGGCCGATGCAGCCACTGACGA
Organism: Polaromonas sp.; assembly: GCA_043749005.1. Taxonomy (GTDB): domain Bacteria; phylum Pseudomonadota; class Gammaproteobacteria; order Burkholderiales; family Burkholderiaceae_C; genus Polaromonas. The sequence goes on from JAYVEE010000402.1 coordinate 6,431, forward strand.
GATTCTGGGTGTACATATCGTCGGCCCAATGGCCAGTGAGCTGATTTCCGAATGCGTGGTAGCGATGGAGTTCAAAGCGAGTAGTGAAGATATTGCACGTATTTGCCATGCCCACCCGTCACTTAGCGAAGCCACCAAAGAGGCAGCGCTGGCGATAGACAAACGTACTTTAAACTTTTAATGCCCAAAAAAGCATTTTTGAAGTTGCCCAGACTATTTTTAGGACAAAAAATACGTTCTAAGCCCAATAAATACGGGTGCAGACAGCTCCTGATAGTATAGCAATCAGAAAGCTGAACAGTGACGGTCAAGCAAGCTTACGAAGCAGAGCTGGTTGCCAGGGGCTACCAGTCAGACCCGGCCCAGCTGCGCGCTGTTGATGCACTAGAACGTTGTGCCAACGAATGGTCTGTGTTTAAAGAGCAGCGCTCCAACGCCTTTAAAAAACTTATTCACCACCCTGATACGCCGCGCGGCGTGTACATGTACGGCGGGGTGGGGCGCGGCAAAAGCTTTTTGATGGACTGTTTTTATAACGCTGTCCCCATCAGGCGCAAAACGCGCCTGCATTTTCATGAATTTATGCGCGAGGTGCACCGTGAGCTGCGCGATCTGGCGGGCACAGTCAATCCGCTGGACGAGCTGGGCAAGCGCATGGCCAGGCGCTACAAGTTGATCTGCTTTGACGAATTTCATGTGGCCGAGATCACTGATGCACTTATCCTGCATCGACTCCTGACAGCGCTGTTTGAAAACGGTGTGGGTTTCGTAACCACATCGAACTTCAGGCCCGATGACCTGTACCCTGGCGGCATGCATCGCGACCGTATCCTTCCGGCCATTGCCTTGCTCAATGAGCACCTGGAGGTGCTGAGCGTTGACAACGGCACTGATTACCGCCGCCGTACGATGGAGCAGGTCAACCTGTATCACACGCCGCTTGGAGCGAAAGCTGACGAAGAAATGTTGGAGGTATTTAACCGCTTGGCTGAGTCCAAAGACGAAGACCCAGTGCTGCAAATTGAGTCCCGCCAAATTTACGCGCGGCGCAAGGCGGGTGGTGTGATCTGGTTTGACTTCAAAACCTTGTGCGGCGGCCCTCGTTCACAAAACGATTACCTGGAAATCGCCTCGCAATTTCACACTGTTGTACTCAGCGATGTGCCTGCCATGCCGCCTCGAATGGCGTCAGAAGCCCGGCGCTTTACCTGGCTGATAGACGTGCTTTACGACAGGCGTGTCAAACTCATCATGTCGGCTGAGGTGGAGCCTGAGGCGTTGTATACAGAAGGGCCTCTTTCGCATGAGTTTCCACGCACTATTTCTAGGTTAAACGAAATGCGCTCAAAGGAATTTTTGTCTCTTGAGAGACGTACCGTGGACACCACACTAACATGAAAAAATGCGTAGCTTTGGGTTTTTTGATAGCAAGCTTTGCAGCACTGGCAGAAACTGGTAGTGATGCAGCACGTGTACGTATCAATGCAGAGCGCTCCAGGCTGGAAGCCTCCTTCGCGCTTGAAGACACCGCCTGCTACAAACGATTTTTAGTTAACAACTGCCTGGATGAGGCGAAAGTCAGGCACCGCGATGCGCTGGGCGACCTGCGGCGTCAGGAGATTGTGCTTAATGACGAGTCGCGTAAGGCCAAAGCTGCAGAGCAATTGCAAAAGATCGAAGACAAATCTTCACCAGAACAGCTTCAGCTGGAAGCTGACAAAAAAGCGCAGGCTGTCAAAGATTTTGCCGACAGAATGGCACGCGACAAGCAAAAAAATGTTGACTACACAACATTGCAAGCAGGGGAGAAAGCCAATGCAGAAGCCGCTGCAAGTCGTGCCAAAAGCAATCAGGACAAGCAGGCCAGGACCGCTTCAAAACAGGCGGCTGAAACTGAGGAGTTAAGAAAATATAACGAACGTCAGGCGCAATCCAAAGAGCGTCAAGCCCGAAATGCCAGAGATAAAGCCAGTCAGACTAAAGCACCCGCCCAACCATTGCCAGCACAGCCATAGTCATCCATTAAAGCGAATTCCTCAGGTCAGAGGTTCCAATTTGACAATCACCAGCGACAGGTTGTCGCCACCACCACGAGCCCGAGTGCGCGCCTTTTGAATCAAAAACTCGCAAGCTTCGCGGGGGGACAGCATCGACAATGCCGAGCCCATTTCACTGGGACTAAAGTAGTGCCAAACACCATCACTGCAGGCAATCAAAA
>JAYVEE010000403.1:0-2557 GCA_043749005.1 Polaromonas sp.
AGCGGCTTTTTGCACATTGCCACGTGCTTCGTCAACGGCCTTGCGTATGAGTGCGGTCTCTATGTCTTTTAAGGGCGGTGGTGGGCTAACAGGCGCGGACAGTTGCGCGCAGTTTGCGTTGCCTGATTTGCTACCCATCAACGGCATGGCGTGTAGCCTCAGGCCGGTCCATAGCGGGACTTCCAGAGGCGCTTTGCGGCTTTGCTGGCTTGCTGCATCAAACATCATGGCATGCGGCATGGCAAACAAGTCGCTGGCATGTTGCTCTGCGGTCCACGCGACCAATTGCGGCACCATCATTCTGGCCATCTGGTTGGCAGCTGTAACATGGCCATCGGCATTCAGACAGACCAAGCCATCGGTTTCATCGCCCAGAGTGCGGCCTGGCCAGTTCAGGCGGATCAGCAGGTCGCCAGTTGTTTTCAATTGACCCACCGTCAAGGCGTTTTCAATGCTGCGCGCTGACTGTGCCACCAGATGTTGAAGTTCGGGTCGTTCAGCAGTTTCAATACCGGTCAGGTCCAGCATGCCAATGCACACGCCGTCAGGTCCAAACAGCGGCGCACCAGCGCAGCTGTAGACTGCATTCGCATCATAAAAATGCTCGCCCTTGTGCAGCCATATGGGTTGCAGCTCTGACAGCGCGGCGCTGATGGCAGTGGTGCCCAACGCGTGTTCAGACAGGTCTGTGCCTGTGCGGGTGATGAGATCAGCCCGACGGTCACTGCGGTCAATTGCGCCATGTGCGTCAATCACCACGCCGTGCGCGTTGGTCAGAATGGCAAAGTAGCGTGTACTGGCTATTGCATGGGCCAGACTTTGCAGCACCGGCCGCGCAGTGTTCAGCAAGGTTTGATGGCTATCGGCCAGGTACCGCATGGCATTGGGCGCGACCATGTCAAAACTGACTTTTTCGTCCGGTCTTTTGCCGCTGGCCAGACAACGTTGCCAGGACCGTTCAATCCATGCTTGCGTTCTTGTGCGTGGCATGCTTTTGCCGTCATGCAAAACCGCCTGACGCGCCAAAGCGATTTGTTGAAGACGTGGCTCGGGCGTGCGGTGGATCAGTGATGACATGAATTGACACATTCTGCAGTATTGCGCATGACCGACTGTTGCATTTTGAGAATATCCCTTGGCTTGCGCGAATTGCCAAGGGTTTAACCTAATCAATGCGCTGACCTTGACTCAAATAATGAAGGGTTTTTCGTGGGTTGATAACTTTTAAGGTAACTCTTTAGTCAACCCTTCAGCCAATTCATCAGCCAACAGGAGACAAATCCATGCAAGTGCATTTCACCGTCAATGGCAAAGCCGCCAACATCGACATGCCCGACAACACGCTACTGGTACAAGCCTTGCGTGAGAAACTTTCGCTCACCGGCACGCATGTTGGCTGCGACACCGCCCAGTGCGGCGCGTGTACGGTCATCATGAATGGCCGGGCGGTGAAGTCATGCAACATGCTGGTTGCGCAGGCGCAAGACGCCAATATCACCACCATTGAAGGCTTGGCTGCCAAAGATGGCACCATGCATCCGATGCAGGCGGCCTTCAAAGAATGCCACGGATTGCAATGCGGCTTTTGCACCACGGGCATGGTCATGAGTGCCGTTGATTTGTGCAAGCACTATCCCAAGGCCAGCGAGTTGGAAATTCGTGAGCATCTTGAAGGAAATATTTGCCGCTGTACGGGTTACCAGAACATCGTCCGTGCGGTGCAGCTTGGTCAGCAGACCATGCAGGCTGCGTAATTTTTCGGGCATTGCAGCGGACGTGCGCGGCAGTCCGCTTCCATATCCCCAAACTGACTAGCTTTCTGATTAACACTTTAATTTTTCTTGAAGGAGCATTCTCATGGGCGCACCAGACTTCGTAAATTTGCCAAACATTGGCGTTCCAGTCCGTCGTAAGGAGGACTACCGGTTCCTGACCGGTGGCGGCCAGTACACCGACGACATCACCCTTAGCAACCAGAGCCATGCGGTGTTTGTGCGGTCACCACACGCGCATGCCAATATCAGGAGCATTAACGTGGAGGCGGCCAAAGCTGCACCCGGTGTCCTTGATGTTTTTGTGGGTATGGATGTCGCCAACGACAAAATCAATGGTCTGCCATGCGGCTGGGGCATTACCAGCACAGACGGCAACCCAATGAAGGAGCCGCCGCACCCCATCCTGGCGCAAGGCAAAGTGCGTTACGTGGGTGACCACGTGGCCATGGTGGTGGCTGAAACACTGGAACAAGCCAAAAACGCTGCTGAGCTGGTAGAAGTTGATTACGACGTGCTCACTGCGGTGGTGAACGTGACCAAAGCTAAAACTGCAACAGCGCTGCATGACGCAGCACCCGACAACCATTGCTACAAATGGGCAATTGGCGACAAGGCGCTGGTTGATGCGGCTTTCACCACTGCTGCACATGTCACCAAAATTGATTTGATCAATAACCGACTGGTACCCAATGCGATGGAACCTCGTTCGGCCATCGGTGCCTACAGCCGGGCGAACGACGACTACACGCTGTATGTGTCAAATCAAAATCCGCACGTTGAAC
>JAYVEE010000404.1:0-2555 GCA_043749005.1 Polaromonas sp.
CCTGTTATGGACGATCAATTCAAGCGGGCGTCCTGTGCCATAATAAAAGGCTGTACGCAGCGTTGCCCGGGTGGTGAAATTGGTAGACGCACGGGACTCAAAATCCCGCGCCGCGAGGCGTGCCGGTTCGATTCCGGCCCCGGGCACCAGTTGGTGATTACAGAAGCTGCTTTTAACCCGCTCTCCATCAAGGTCAGCGGGTTTTTGTCGTCTGTCGCCTCAATCGCGGATTAGTTTTAATATGCGGCGCCCACAGCGCTTCAGGCGACTTTTTATTGGCAAAATTTAAGGGGATGGCATGAATTTGCAACGCAACAGGCTGCTTCGACTGGTTCGCGCACGCCCCCGCATTTTCATTGCGACAGGCGCAGCGCTTTTCGTTGGCTATCTTCTGCCGCTTGACTTGGCCAGCCATCTGGTTACCCGCTTCCTCATAGCCTGGAATGTGGGCACATGTCTTTATGTAGTTCTTGCCGCAGTCATGATGGTTCGCTCTTCAAACCATCACATGCGACACCGTGCGCAATTGCAGGATGACGGCCAGCTTGCTATCTTGTTTTTTGTGGTTGTTTCAAGTGTGATGAGCCTGATGGCGATTGCAGCTGAGCTGGCCGTTTCCAAGGACATGCATGGCGCTTTGAAAATCGCCCACATTGCGCTTGCTGGCGTCACGGTACTGTCGTCGTGGGCCTTTATTCAGATTATGTTTGCCCTGCATTACGCGCATGATTATTATGCTGCGGCGTCCCAGGGGAGAGCCGCGGGGCTGCAGTTTCCAGACACTGAGCCGCCAGACTACGGTGACTTTTTTTACTTCGCAGCGGTTATCGGAACCTCCGGCCAAACCGCTGACGTGTCGTTCACATCGAAGCCCATGCGACGCATCGGCTCGGTGCATTGCATTCTGGCCTACCTTTTCAACACCACTGTGCTGGCCTTGCTCATCAATATCGGCGCAAGTCTGTTGTGACGAGCTAAAGCAGCTGGCTGCGGTCAGGGTGTCTCGCAAAGCAGTTGGCTGTCACCATTTCGGAGCACACTCCGCAGCGGTAGCGTGACACCCCGATTTTTATTGCGGTATCACCAACCGACCACCGCCCCATCAGTACGCGGCTCTGTCCCACCGCACAAAACGCCTGCAGAATTGCGCCAGATGATTTGGCCGCGACCGAATGCAAGCCGGTTGCCTTGCCATTTGACATCGTGCCCCCGCGCAGCCAGGCTTCTGAACAAATGCTCGGCGGTGGTGCTTTCAATAGCCACACCCAAACCACTCTCCCATTCCCACCGCGGAGCGTCCAGCGAGGCTTGCGGGTTCAAATGAAAGTCCACCGTGTTCATGACCATTTGTACATGGCCCTGCGGTTGCATGAAGCCGCCCATCACGCCAAACGGCCCCACAGCCACGCCATCGCGCGTCAAGAAACCCGGAATAATGGTGTGGTACGGTCGCTTGCCTGGCCCGATGCAATTCGGGTGCTGGGCGTCCAGTGAAAAATTGTGTCCGCGATTGTGCAGCGCTATGCCAGTTCCTGGCACCACCATGCCACTGCCGAAGTTCATGTAATTGCTTTGAATAAAGGACACCATGTTGCCCTCGGCATCAGCCGTGCTCAGGTAAACCGTGCCTCCTGCTGGCGGCGTACCGGGGTGCGGTGTGTTGGCCATATCACCGATCAGCTTGCGCCGTTCGTCCGCATAGGCATCTGACAACAGGTCTGCCACAGACACCCGCATGTGCGAAGGCTCCGCAATATGGGCTAGGCCATCAGCAAACGCCAGTTTGATCGCCTCAATCTGCCGGTGGTAGGTCGAAACTGTATCGCGTTCAGAAAACTCAAAGCCTTTGAGCAGGTTGAGCGCTATCAGCGCCACTAGGCCATGGCCGTTGGGCGGGATTTCCCAGACATCGAAGCCGCGGTAATTGACGCAGATAGGGTCAACCCATTCGACTTGGTAGGCCGCCAGGTCTGCCGTGCTGAGATGTCCGCCAGAACCCTGTACGAAGGCAGCGATTTTTTCTGCCAGCGCACCGCGATAAAAGCCGTGGGCATTGTCTTCTGCAATCGACTGCAAAGTATTGGCATGCCCTGCCGAACGCCAAACCTCGCCAGCCTCGGGGGCACGCTCAGGCGCGAAGGTGTCAAACCATGATTGAAAATGCGGAGCGGTGAGCTGTTTGCGAAACAGCTTTGTGGCCTGTTGCCACGCATAAGCCACTGAAGGCGACACAGGAAAACCATCACGTGCGTAATGGATGGCAGCAGCCATCGATGTCGTCAAGGGCAATTTGCCAAAGCGCTGCGCCATAGCGGCCCAGGCAGCGGGAGTACCGGGCAAGGTAACCGCCAGCGGGCCGTACTTCGGCATCTCGGTGTGGCCCAGATTGGTAAAGCTTTGCAGGGTACTGCTGGACGATGCGGGCCCGCTTGCATTCAGTCCATGCAATTTGCCGCCATGCCAGACCAGCGCAAAAGCATCGCCGCCAATACCGTTAGCTGTCGGCTCCAGCACGCTCAGAGCCGACGCTGTGGCAATGGCGGCGTCAATGGCGT
>JAYVEE010000405.1:0-2551 GCA_043749005.1 Polaromonas sp.
GAGATTGCCTGGACGGTGGTGCCGTTCCTGATTGTGATTGCCATGGCATTGCCAGCCACCAAAGCTGTTGTATCTGAAAAAGACACGACCAACGCCGACATCACCATCAAGGCCACTGGCATGCAGTGGAAATGGGGATACGACTACATCAAAGGTGAGGGCGAAGGCCTTGCCGTTTTGTCGACTTTGGACAACAAGCAACGTGTCATGTCGAACCAGGGCGGACCCAAAGCCGGCGATTCGACTGATGATTACCTGCTTAAAGTCGATTACCCATTGGTAGTGCCAGTGAACAAAAAAGTTCGCATCATCACAACAGCCAATGACGTCATTCACGCGTTTATGGTTCCTTCCTTAGGCATCAACCAGGATGCGATTCCGGGCTTCGTGCGCGACACCTGGTTTAGAGCCGATAAAGTGGGCGACTTTTACGGTCAGTGCTCCAAACTCTGCGGCAAAGAACACTCCTACATGCCGATCCATGTCAAAGTGTTGTCAGAGCAGGATTATTCTGCTTGGGTAGCAGGCAAAAGTAAAGAAGCCTCAGCAAAACTGGATGACCCTGCAAAGGTTTGGGCGCTGGCAGACATTCGAGCCAGAGGCGAGAAGGTCTATGCAACCAATTGCGTCGCTTGCCACCAGGCTTCCGGCAAGGGCGGCGGTGCGATCAAGGCTTTAGACGGTTCTGCTGTTGTTTTAGACGGCGATCATACAAAACAGATTTCTATCTTGCTAAACGGCGCGAACAACGGTGCCATGCCTTCGTGGAAGGCTCTGAGCGACACCGACCTCGCGGCCGTTATCAGTTACACGAAAAACAACTGGTCAAACCAAACCGGCCAGCTCGTTCAGCCGGCTGAACTACAGGCTGCCCGGAAATAGTTCTTCAACCATTACATCGTTTAATTCGTGTGGCCATATCGCCATGCGGTCAGAGAAAAGGAAGCCAAGATGAGCGCAGTTTTAGACCCTAAAGGCTACGGCACTGACCATGCCCACGACGACCATGGTGCGCCGGTCGGGTGGCGCAGATGGGTGTTTGCGACCAATCACAAAGACATTGGAACCTTGTATCTCTTGTTCGCGTTTTTCAACTTGATTTTTGGCGGTATTTTGGCGCTGGTGATACGCGCCGAGCTGTTTCAGCCTGGCCTTCAATTGGTCAACCCGGAGTTGTTCAATCAATTGACGACCATGCATGGTTTGATCATGGTGTTTGGGGCCATCATGCCGGCATTTGTAGGTTTTGCAAACTGGATGATTCCGCTGCAAATCGGTGCGGCTGACATGGCTTTTGCGCGCCTGAACAACTTTAGTTTTTGGCTCATGATTCCGGCTGCGCTCATGCTTGCCACTTCTTTCTTTCTGCCAGGTGGCGCGCCAGCGACTGGCTGGACGCTGTATGCACCGTTGACCCTGCAAATGGGCCCATCAATGGACTCAAGCATTTTTGCTTTGCACTTGCTCGGCGCATCGTCCATCATGGGGTCGATCAATATCATCGTGACGATTCTGAACATGCGCGCACCTGGCATGACGCTGATGAAGATGCCGATGTTTTGCTGGACTTGGTTGATCACGGCTTACCTGCTGATTGCAGTGATGCCTGTGCTGGCCGGCGCTATCACCATGACGTTGACCGATCGCCACTTTGGCACCAGCTTTTTCAATCCTGCTGGTGGGGGCGACCCGGTGATGTACCAACACATCTTCTGGTTCTTCGGCCACCCAGAGGTTTACATCATGATCTTGCCGGCCTTCGGTATCATCAGTCAAATTATTCCCGCATTTGCTCGCAAGCGCTTGTTTGGGTATGCGTCCATGGTGTACGCCACAGGCTCAATTGCAATTCTTAGCTTTGTTGTGTGGGCGCACCACATGTTTACCAGCGGCATGCCCGTGACGGGTCAGCTTTTCTTCATGTATTCAACCATGTTGATTGCTGTGCCGACCGGCGTGAAAATCTTTAACTGGATAGCGACAATGTGGAAGGGTTCAATGACTTTTGAAACCCCTATGCTGTTTGCGGTCGGCTTCATTTTTGTGTTCACCATGGGCGGGCTAACGGGCATGATTTTGTCCGTGGCACCGATTGACATCCAGCTCCATGACACTTACTACGTCGTAGCGCACTTTCATTACGTACTCGTTGCAGGATCTTTGTACGCCATGTTTGCTGGTTACTATTACTGGTCGCCCAAGTGGACTGGCGTGATGTACAAAGAATCACGCGGAAAAATCCATTTCTGGTGGTCGCTTATTTCGTTCAACGTCACCTTTTTTCCAATGCACTTTCTAGGCCTGGCTGGCATGCCGCGCCGTTATGCAGACTACCCCATGCAGTTCGCCGATTTCAATGCGATTGCCAGTGTTGGGGCGTTTCTGTTCGGTTTCGCACAAATCTATTTCTTTGTGTTTATTGTCATCCCTGCCATGCGCGGCCAAGGTGAGCCAGCCAAGGCAAACCCATGGGTTGACGAAGACGGCAAAGGCGCCGAGGGTTTGGAATGGGAAGTTCCTTCGCCTGCACCTTTTCACACCTACGAAACAC
>JAYVEE010000406.1:0-8582 GCA_043749005.1 Polaromonas sp.
TTGATGAAAATGCGCAGATGCTGGCGGCGCTTAAAGAATCCCTATGACCACTCCTGGCTCCATTCCTTCCCTGGCTTCCATGGCCCCGCGGATTGCGGAAGTTTCCCGCAATACCGCTGAAACAAAAATCACCGTCAGGGTCAACCTGGACGGGACCGGCCAGGCCAAGCTGTCCACCGGCATCGGTTTTTTTGACCACATGCTCGACCAGATTGCCCGCCATGGCCTGATTGATCTGGACATTCATGCCGTGGGTGACCTGCACATTGACGGTCATCACACGGTGGAAGACGTCGGCATCACCTTCGGCCAGGCAGTTGCCAAAGCTGTGGGCGACAAAAAAGGCCTGCGCCGTTATGGCCACGCTTACGTGCCGCTCGATGAATCGCTGTCGCGTGTCGTTATCGACTTTTCAGGCCGTCCGGGGCTTGAAATGCATGTGCCCTTCAAGAGCGGCATGATCGGCACGTTTGACAGCCAGCTCGCTTACGAGTTTTTTCAGGGCTTTGCGAACCATGCGTTTGTCACGCTGCATATCGACAACCTGCGCGGCGACAATTCGCACCACCAGGCCGAAACCGTGTTCAAGGCTTTTGCCCGAGCCCTGCGCATGGCGCTGGAAATCGATCCGCGGGCTGCGGGTGTGATTCCATCGACCAAAGGTTCGCTGTAAGTTGAAAATCGGCTTACCAGGGCTAAAAACTTGTTTTTAGGCATCATTTCATCTCCTTGCCCAATGATTATGGGTGATGGTAGCTATATATTTAATAGCAATCGTTTCGCTTGACCGGGTCGTATGGCAAAACTTAAAACAGTTGCAGTGGTTGATTACGGCATGGGCAACTTGCGTTCCGTGTCGCAGGCGGTCCGGCATGTTGCGCAAGGCAGCGGCTTTGAGGTGGTCGTCACTTCCCGGGCTGAAGACGTGATGAATGCCGAGCGCGTGGTGCTGCCCGGCCAGGGTGCGATTGCCGACTGCATGCGTGAGCTGGCCGAGTCCGGCATGCAGGCTGCAGTTTTGCATGCCGCCGCCCACAAGCCCCTGTTTGGCGTCTGTGTGGGCATGCAGATGCTGCTGACCCACAGCCAAGAGGGCCGTCCAGCGCTTGACGGCGCTGGTCATAGCGCCGGCACAGCAGGCCTCAACCTGATTCCTGGTGAGGTCGTCAAATTTGATCTTGCCGGCCAGATCCAGCCCGACGGTAGCCGCTACAAAGTGCCGCAAATGGGCTGGAATCAGGTTTACCAGGTGCAACCCTCGCACCCCATTTGGGCCGGCGTGCCAGACGGTGCTTATTTTTACTTTGTACACAGTTTTTATGCCCGTCCGTCTGATGCGCGCCACACTGCGGGCGAGACAAACTACGGCGCGCGCTTTTCGGCGGCGATTGCACGCGATAATATTTTCGCAACACAATTTCATCCTGAAAAAAGCGCCGCTCAGGGTTTGTCCCTGTACCGGAATTTTTTGCACTGGAATCCGTGATCCGCTGTTGGCAATCTTTTACTGAGCTGCCAGGCCTTCATTTTTGTATCGTTTTTTTGACTGCAACATGCTACTTATCCCAGCGATTGACCTGAAAGACGGTCACTGCGTTCGCCTCAAACAAGGCAATATGGATCAATCCACCGTCTTCAGTGACGATCCGGCCGCCATGGCCCGAAACTGGGTTAATAAAGGCGCGCGCCGCCTGCATCTGGTGGACTTGAACGGCGCCTTTGCTGGCAAGCCCAAAAACGAAGCCGCCATCCGGAAAATTCTTGCCGAGGTGGGCAGCGAGATAGACGTGCAACTTGGCGGCGGTATCCGCGATCTCGACACGATTGAGCGTTACCTTGATGCCGGTTTGCGCTACGTCATCATCGGTACGGCAGCGGTGAAAAACCCCGGCTTTTTACAGGACGCCTGCACCGCCTTCGGTGGTCACATCATCGTCGGGCTGGATGCCAAAGACGGCAAGGTCGCCACCGACGGCTGGAGCAAACTAACCGGCCACGAGGTGATTGACCTGGCTAAAAAATTTCAGGACTACGGCGTCGAGTCCATCATCTACACCGACATTGGCCGCGACGGCATGCTCAGCGGCATCAACATGGACGCTACCGTCAAGCTGGCCCAAGCCCTGACGATTCCGGTGATCGCATCCGGCGGCTTGTCAAACATGGCTGATATTGAAGCGCTCTGTGCAGTGGAAGACGATGGCGTTGAAGGCGTTATTTGTGGACGCGCCATTTACAGTGGTGATCTGGATTTTGAAGCTGCGCAGGCTAGGGCTGATGAGCTAAACGGATGATGTGGCTGCCTCGGTCGCTCACCATGCCTGGCTTCCTGTCCCTTAAGGGAGCAGCTGCTCCTGCAATCTGGCAAAGCCAGTCTCGCGACCTCTGCTTTAATTTGTTCGTCACAAGCTTGCTCGGTGTTTTGGCGGGCCGCACCCGGGCGCCGGAGCGGCTGAATGCTGTCCCTATTTGAAAGTGATCCTTGCTGGCTAAACGCATCATTCCCTGTTTAGACGTGACCGGTGGCCGCGTCGTCAAAGGCGTTAACTTCACCCAGCTGCGCGATGCTGGGGACCCGGTAGAAATCGCAGCACGCTACAACGACCAAGGCGCAGACGAGCTGACTTTTCTTGACATCACCGCCACCAGCGATGGCCGTGATCTGATCTTGCACATTATCGAGGCTGTGGCATCGCAGGTGTTTATCCCGCTGACTGTGGGTGGTGGTGTGCGTACGGTGGAAGATGTGCGTCGGCTGCTTAACGCCGGGGCTGATAAGACCAGTTTTAATTCAGCCGCCATTGCCAACCCGCAAGTCATTGAAGACGCGTCAGCCAAATATGGCGCACAGTGCATTGTGGTGGCGATTGACGCAAAACGCCGCAGCGACGAAGAAGCCAAAACACGTGGGCCCGGCTGGGACGTATACAGCCATGGGGGCCGCAAAAATACCGGGCTGGACGCGGTGGCTTGGGCAACAAAGATGGCACAGCGCGGAGCAGGTGAGATTTTGCTGACCAGTATGGACCGCGACGGCACCAAATCAGGTTTTGACCTGGCACTGACCCGGGCTGTGAGCGACGCTGTCAGCGTGCCGGTGATTGCGTCGGGCGGCGTGGGCAACCTCGCGCACTTGGCCGATGGCATTCAAACCGGCGGCGCTGATGCGGTGCTGGCTGCCAGCATTTTTCATTACGGTGAATACACGGTTCAGCAGGCAAAACAATTCATGGCTGCACGCGGTATACCCGTCAGGCTGCAATAACCGCCTTAAAAATCCTTCTCTACTCTGGCCTGTGCTTGCCGGAGCAAGCTGTGAATTTCCTGAAGCGTTGTGTCGGGATGGTTGTTGTAGTCCATGATGCGGTGGGTCCTGATGCGCCTGGCATCCACTAGGTTCAACTCTTCCCGCACCGATTGAAGGGCTGGCTGGCGGTAGTGAATCCCGCCTGAAATTTCGGTTGTAGCCTGCATCAGCGCGCAAAACATGCTGAGTTTTGTCTGGTTGGGCGGGCACTCGCGGTTGTCATTTTTATTCCAGCTGGCCGCGTCTGGCAGCAAGCTGATGGCTCTGGAAATAATCTGCGCATACGCAGCAGTAGGCCGTAACTGGCGATCAGCATCGATGCGGACCCGCATGGTGTCGCCTGAAATCTTTATCTCGTCAACGGCAAACCAGCCAAAAGGCGTGCGTGCAACACTGCCCCCACCTTTAGCGTTGGGGACAAGTTCAAAACGGGTCGGGTCTTCAGGCTGCACACCCTCTATCTTCCCCAGCCAGCGTCCGCTGACGGCCGTGGGCGCTAATTCAGCAGTCACCTTTCGGGGCGGGGTATTACATGCACGGTTTTGCTGGATGCTGTCAAAGTTGATGGCCAAAGCATTGACGGAGCAGCTCACGTCGCAAGTGCCTTTGTAAACACCGTTTTTCATGACCGTCGAACAATCGATGTGGTTTTCCGGGGGTTTTTTTGAGGCGACAAAGCCTGGGCCCGAGGTGCAACCCACAAGCAACAAAACTGAAACTGCAACGCCCACAATTGAAAAATGTCTCATAAATAGCAACACGGTCAAGCCAAATAATATTCACTTCATTTTTGTAGAACTGATTCGCAACTTCAATGCGTAAAAATACGAACTCCTGACATCTTTTGCAAAAGTGCAGTGCGAAGTAACTGCACCACGGCCTTCAGCCACAATACGTCCATGAATTGGCTAGATACAATCAAATGGGACGATAAAGGCCTTGTCCCCGTCATTGCGCAAGAGGCTTCAAGCGGCGACGTGCTGATGTTTGCATGGATGAATCGCGAAGCGCTGCAAAAAACTGTTGAACTTGGCCGCGCCGTGTACTTTAGCCGGTCGCGCAACAAGCTGTGGTTTAAGGGCGAAGAGTCAGGTCATGTGCAAACCGTGCATGAAATCCGTGTCGACTGCGACAGTGACGTGATGCTGATGAAAGTCACGCAATTGGGCCACCAGCCAGGCATTGCTTGCCATACGGGTCGCCACAGCTGTTTTTTCAGCCTTTACAAAGATGGGCAATGGATAACAACCGATCCGGTCTTGAAAGACCCCGAAACCATCTATAAGTAAGCTCATGACTTTGAACGACTCCCTTGCCCGATTGGCGTGCATCATTGAAAGCCGGAAACTGTCTAATGGAGGCGATCCTGACAGCAGCTACGTTGCCCGCCTGTTACAAAAAGGTCCGGACGCATTCTTGAAAAAAATAGGTGAAGAGGCCACAGAAGTCGTGATGGCCGCCAAAGATTTGGACTACAACCCGGCAACGCCTGAGCTGAAAGCCAGTCTGGTCGGCGAAGTTGCTGATTTGTGGTTTCACTCGATGATTGCACTCGCGCATTACAACTTGAATCCAGCAGACGTCATTGCAGAGCTGGAGCGGCGCGAAGGCACCAGTGGCATGGAAGAAAAAGCGTTGCGCAAAGCCGTGCAGCGCCAGAAAATTTCTGCACTCGACGCTACCTTAAACCCATGAGCAACTGGCAAGGAGCATATGAACATGAGTCAAACTGATCTGGCGGAATTCGAAGTTAAAACTGGCGGTGACCGTACCGTGATGCACGTACTTTATGGCTTGCATACGCTGGCCTGGTTTAGTGGTGGCGTGTTTGCCATCATTGCGCTTTTTATCAATTACCTGCGCAGGGCTGATGAGTCGGACGCTATTTACATTGACCACCACAATTATATGATCAGCACTTTCTGGTGGACACTGCTTTGGCTGGTGCTGCTGTCACCTCTTTGGTTGCTGTTGTTTTTGCCAGGCGCAATTGCTTACGGCATCGTGTGGTTATGGTATTTGTACCGCTGCATACGCGGCTGGATGCGCTTTGCCAGCCAGCGCCCCGCAACCAACCGGCCTTTGTCTTGAACCACAAAAGCACACAAGCCATATGAGCCATCCAGACAACTGTGTTTTTTGCAAAATCATTGCGGGTACGATTTCGAGCCGCAAGGTTTATGAAGACGATGAAATTTTCGCCTTTCATGACGTCAATCCGTGGGCGCCGATTCATTTCCTGATCGTCCCCAAACTGCATATCTTGTCGATGGCGCAGGTCGAGTCCGTGCATGCGGCCCTGCTTGGCCGGATAATGGTACTCGCACCTAAACTTGCCATCGAGCAAGGGTGCAAGCCCTACCCTGAAGGCGGCTTTCGCATCGTGACAAATACTGGCGCAGAAGGCGGTCAAGAAGTGCATCACTTGCATATTCATGTCATGGGCGGTCCAAGACCTTGGCTAAAAGGCTGAATTACGCAATCCCTTTAGAATCAGGCCATTACTGGCAAACCTTCAACTGAAGTATTAGGAGCAAATCATGGGTGGATTTTCCATTTGGCACTGGCTAATCGTGTTGCTGATCGTCGTCATGGTGTTTGGCACCAAAAAACTGCGCAATATGGGCGGTGATCTGGGCGGCGCGGTCAAGGGCTTTAAAGACGGCATGAAAGAGGGTGGCGCACCAGCAACAGATGACAAAACAGCAGCTGTGACGAATGGGCAAGCAGCCGACAAACCCGCCGACAAAACCACCATCGACGTAGAAGCCAAAAAATTGTGAGTTTTTACGTTTGTTGTTTTTTCTGCGCTATTGTTCCATCGGCATTTAGTTAAACATGATCGACCTAGGTGTCTCCAAAATCGCATTGATTGGCGCAGTCGCGCTGATTGTGATTGGCCCTGAAAAACTGCCGCGCCTGGCGCGCACTATCGGCACACTGCTGGGCAAAGCGCAGCGCTACGTTGCCGATGTCAAGCAGGAGGTGAGCCGGTCAATGGAGCTGGATGAGCTGAAAAAGATGAAGGAAACCGTCGAAGGCGCGGCCCGCGACGTTGAAAACTCGATCCAGACCAATGCCAGCGATTTTGAAAAGTCATGGTCTGAAACCACGGGTGACAGCAACTCATCGTCGAGCTTGCCGGGTATCGAAATCTTTCCTGAATACAGGCATCCCAAAAAGAAGTGGCGGCTCAAAACTGGCGCTACACCGCAATGGTACAAAGCCCGCTCGGGTACACGTACTCGCACGCAGTCGGGCGCTGCGCGTGTGGCACGTTTTCGGCCTGTTAAATCCACTTAATTTATTTGTCGCTGGTAAAACCCGGCGCTTAGCGACTCTCACACCACTTCATGTCAGACCCAAAGCAAGACAAACCTGACGAACTGGCAGGCACTGAACAGCCCTTTGTGCAGCACCTGATGGAGCTGCGCAACCGCATGATTTGGGCAGTTCTTGCTATCGGTATTGCAGCTGCAGGTTTGGCCATCTATCCCGGCCCCGGCGCGCTTTATGACATTATGGCTGCGCCATTGGTGGCCACACTGCCCAAGGGCGCAACGCTGATTGCAACCAACGTCATTTCGCCATTCGTTGTGCCGATCAAAATTTTGTTCATGGCTGCCTTCATGATTGCGCTACCCGTAGTGTTGTATCAGGTGTGGGCGTTTGTGGCGCCAGGGCTGTATTCCCATGAGAAAAAGCTCGTCATGCCGCTGGTAATTTCGAGTACGCTGCTATTTTTTATTGGCGTGTCCTTTTGCTATTTCGTTGTGTTTGGCCAGGTGTTCACTTTTATCCAGAGCTTTGCGCCAAAGTCGATCACTGCTGCGCCTGACATTGAAGAATATTTAAACTTTGTGCTTGGGATGTTCCTGGCCTTTGGCCTGGCGTTTGAAGTGCCGATTGCCGTGATTTTGTTAGTGCGCATGGGCGTATTGAGCGTTGCGCAGTTACGCGAGTACAGGGGCTACTTTTGGGTCATTGCAGCCCTCGGTACCGCTCTGGTAACGCCGCCAGATGCCGGCTCAATGATCATGCTGCTGGCCGTGGTGGGTGGCTTGTATGAGGTCGGCATTATTGCTGCGCAGGTGTTTATCAAATCCACCAAGGCGCCAGAAGAAACGCCTGAGTCCGACACCGCCGAACCGTAGCGTTTTCTCGAACTTTCGTCGAAACTCGATTTCAGAAGTTTTTGATAGTTTCTAAGGCTCCTTCTCAATAGATGCGGGTGTGAACAGCTATAAAAAATGTAGCGTATCAAAACTTAATTGATGCTGGGCTTTGACGGCAACAGTTTTCAACGTCAACTCAATCCTTCAATAACGGCACGAAAACGGCTTGCGCCGAATCCGTGTCCGGCAGATCCTGATTCTCGTTGCGCCATGAAACAACCCAATGCTCTTCAGCAACTCAAACCATTGGATGGCTCTCGTCCAGGCCTACCGGGTGAGCACTGGGTGTCTCTTGGGCTGGGATTGGGAGCATGGTAGCTAACCCGTCGACATCCTTCCTTTATGGTTCGAGCAATTGGACTTGGCGTGGGCACAGCGATGGTTGGTCGGGCTTTAGGCGGGCGGGATGGTCTTTCCAGAATTCTTCGCTTGCTGCCCGTTGGTAACCGCGGGCAGTCAGCTACGTTTTACATCTCGTTGATTGAATCAATTTTGGGCTTTGGGGAGCTGCCGCTTGGCTGGCGACACGGAAATTTCGGTAGTCTTGCCTTCCCGCTGCACACTCAATGGCGCAGCCACACCGGGTTTGAGCGCGGCCACTGCGCCCAGCAGTTCAGTCACATTCCCTACTGCTTTGCCATTAACGGCAGTAATCACATCACCGGGCTTGATGCCCGCTTGCCCGGCAGGACCGTTTTGTAATACACCTGTAATGATCACGCCTTCTTTGGTTTTGACATTAAAGGTTTCCATCAATTCGGCATTGAGTTCTTGTGGCTCCACACCTATCCAGCCGCGCGTGACCTGACCGTCTTTAACGATGGACTCGAGCACCTGCTTGGCTGTAGATACAGGGATGGCAAAGCCAATGCCCATCGAGCCGCCCGAGCGGGAATAAATTGCTGTGTTGATGCCCATCAGCGCACCCGTAGTGTCAACCAGCGCACCTCCTGAGTTACCTGGATTAATCGCCGCGTCTGTCTGGATGAAATTCTCAAATGTATTGATACCTAACTTGCTCCGGCCCAGTGCGCTGACGATGCCACCCGTGACGGTTTGACCCACGCCAAACGGGTTGCCAATAGCCAGCACCGGGTCGC
>JAYVEE010000407.1:0-2546 GCA_043749005.1 Polaromonas sp.
CTGGTTTTTAGCAATGCATCAACATCTGCAAAATCAACCGGCTGTGGTGCGTCGTAGGCGACAACCTTGGCGCCTGGCATGATGAACTGGTACCGCTCAAACTGACCGTTGAAATTGTTCGGTACCCTGACGCTTTGACCTTGCAATAGCGCAACGGTTGACGGCTTGTAGCGCCCCATCTCGCCGTTAAGTGGCGCGGTTGTCCAGGCCAGTAGAAACAGCACTGCAAAGCCTGAAGCTGCAACCGTAGCGCGAGTCCATTGTTTTTTAAACATGCCGGCACTACTTCCCGACACGATCAGCACCAGCAGCAGCCAGAACAGTGGCGAATAAACGCTTGAATCCTGCATGGCACGCACCGCACCCATCGCAATCAAGCCCATACCCAACGCACCCAGTATGCAGAACACCAGCGTGATCACAAACCAGCTTCGGCCCATGCGGTGCCAGTACAGCGCGACCAGCACCGCAACAGCTGGCATGGCCGGTATCAGGTAGCGCGCGGAGCGCTGGCTGGGCAGCATGAAGACGATGGCTAGCGCAAGCAGCCACAACCACATGACTTTTTCTGCGTCGCTGATACTGCTCCCTCTGCGATAACTGCGCCATGCCGTCCATGCTGCACCAACGACCAGCGGCAACAACAGACCAGCATTGACAAAGTAGCCAGTAAGAATGACCAGAATACCGCCTGCGCCGCTGAAGGCCAACTTGAAGTAACTGTCGGACGATTTGAACTTGCCTGCGTTTTCACCCACCACAAACTCGCGCCACACCTCGCTGGGCAGCGGGTCCAGTGCAAACCACAGACCAAAAACGGCTAATGCCAGCGCGCAGATGCCAGCGACTTTGACGCCATCACCCACCACGCCCTGTCTGAAAATTTTCCAAGGCGCTTTGCGTGCAACTAGGGTCTGGTAACAAAGCGCCAGCCCCAGTCCAACAGGCGCAACCATCGCAAAAGACTTGTACAGGCAGCCGATGCCGATAGCTACGCCGGCCACTAATGGGAATTTCCAGTGTGATTCCAGCAATTTTGCGGGCGACCACGCAATGGCAAAGAACACACCAAACAGCCAGAAGGTTTCAGGTGCGCTGGTCAGATAGGGACGGCCATACCGGTAAGTGCTAAAGAACGACAAAAAGACAATGGCGGCGATGGCACCAACTGTCGTTGCCTGGTTTTTGCCTTGAGCTGTGCTGCCCATCACAACCTTTCGCGCCAGCAAACCGACCATCAAAGTTGTAGCCCATAAATACACCATGCTCGGTAACCGCAAATTGAACAGCGTCCAATGATTTCCCCAACCACCCGCCACAATCGCCTGCCAAAACAGCAAGGGTGGCTTGGTGTTGCGCATGAAGTCATACGAGCTGACCAGTGGCAGCCAGTGGCCACTTTCGGCAGTCAGGCGTGCAATGTGGGCATACACCAGTTCGTCGCCATTGCGGGGAATATGGTCGCCACCAAGCTGGAAAAAATAACCGAGCGCAATCAGAACAGCCAGCAACACCCACGCAATTGAGGTGGAGCGCTCTTGCGACGTCAAGGTGCGCCCTTGCCGCCACTGCGGCGAAACGTCAATTTGTCGTTGGCCACAAAATTAAAAATACTGGACACGCCAATCGCCACCAGATTAGCCACGATGTAATGCAGGTACAGCGACAACGATTTGGTCATGACCGATTGAATTGCAATGGACACGCCCGCGGCTGCAACGTATTTCAAAAAAAGCACCATTACACCGGGGCTGGCTTCATATTGACGGTCACGCCAGGTCAGGCGGCGGTTGAAGTAAAAATTGCTGATGGTGGCCAGCGTGATGGCAATAGCAATCGAGTAGTTGAGCCGCGCGTGAAAGTCAGCAATCTGCAAGAGAAAAAACTCCTGACAAGCGTAAAGTACCGCAATGTTGATGACCGTACCACTGGCACCCACCGCACCAAACTTGATAAAGCGCCAGCGCGCCATGGGCTGCAGGCGGGCTGGCAGTCGGCTGATCAAGCCTTCAACAAGGCTGCGCATGTCAGCCATCAGCCAGCCGCCAAAAATTCACGGGCTTTTTCAAGCACCGTCTCGGGTGCAATGACTTTCAGGCACTGGTTGTCACCGTCACAAAAGCTGTTGCGATGGTTATAGGCGCTCAAGCAGGGCGAGCACGGCCACTGGCTGTAAAACGAATGGCATTGCGGCGTGAGCGGCGCATACAACGCCGGGGTTTCAGGCCCAAACAGCATGACTGTCCAAATCGGCGTGAGCGCAGCAAACTGCCCCGGCCCGCCGTCATTGGTGACCAGCAACTTGGCCACATGAAACAGGCCCAGGAGTTCTGCAATCGAGCGGGTGTAACCGGTCAGGTCAATCACCGGACTGTCGGGCTTGTGATTTTTGACGTTGCCCACGAGCTGCTGCGCCAGCGCCTGGTCGTCTTTCAGGCCAATTACCGCCACCGAGCAACCGTCTTGCACCAGGCCATTGCACAGCGCTGTGTAGGATTCAAGTGGCCAGGCACGTATCGGCAGAATACCGCCGCCAGGGTAGACCA
>JAYVEE010000408.1:0-2546 GCA_043749005.1 Polaromonas sp.
CAGTGCCTCGATCAGCTTCTTGCAGACCTCCACAGGCGTGGCCGGAACAGGCACGACAGGGGCGATCAACGACACCGTGACGGGCAACAATATTGCTACTTTCCAGGTAATTCAAAGCTCGGCTGATATGAGTGTCACATTTGTCGGCTTCCCGTCAGGTGCGTCGGCTGGCATTACAGTAACCGGTACCGTCAGTTTTACCAACATCAGCACCACACCGAACTCGACAGCCACCAGCGTAACGGTGACGTTGAAGCTCACCTTCGGGTTGCCAACTGGCAGCGTGACCGTGACCAGTGTCATTCTTGGGGTTGGTGTGTATAACTCCGTGACTGGCGTCGTGACTTTCCCGACAATACCCCCAAACGTTACGCCAGGTCAGGCGATTACTGCCAGCATTACATTCGTACAAACGAATACTGGGGTAATTGGTACAGCCACTACTTCAGCCAGCAACGACACCAATTCAAGTAACAACACTGCGACTTTCAGCGTTTCAGCTGGAAATAACGCCAGTCTGAGTGGGCAGGTATTCCATGATGTAACGAGAAACAAAGTGTTTGATGCAGGAACGGATATCCCGATTGCAAATTTCCGCGCTGAAGTCTTCAAGATTACGGGTTCTACAACGACCGTATTTGGATCCGCCATAACTGATGCCAACGGGCGATACACTATTTCCGGCTTGCCAGTGGGGATAGGCTACAGCGTTCGTTTCTATGACAACGGTGGTAATGCCATTTTTGGTACTCCGTTTAATGCGTCACCTGTTACCGCGGGCCAGCAGTTGACGTTGTTGGGTAATCCATCAACTGGCAACAATACAGTGACAGGCCCGGTGACAGTAGGTCCAACCACACCATTTAGTGCATCGATCAAAGATGTCACGCTGTACGCGGGTGATATTGTGCAAGAGCAAAACTTGCCGCTTGACCCTAGCGGTATTGTTTACGATTCTGTAACGCGCCAACCTATACCTGGCGCAACCATCCGGTTGGTATTTGAAGGAGCCGGCACGTTTAATCCGGCAACTCAAACTTTAGGCGGTACAGACACCATCATTACAGGTGTCAACGGCATGTACCAGTTCTTCTTTATTAACAATCCGCCTGCTGGTTTTTACAGGTTTGATGTGACTTCGCCGGCAGGCTTCCTGCCACCTCAAGCGACTCAAGGTGGTGTGGCATCTGCGCAGCCAACGTTAGTCGTTCCGGCGGGCGCCTCGACCAATGTTCAACCTCAAAATTTGGCCCCAGCAGTCGGCGTTAACGGCGCTACCCCTGTTGTTGGTTTTGCTGGTGGCGTGGGTACGCAGTATTTCTTCAGATTCCAGTTTAATTTCCCTGGTTTTTACGAGGTTTTGAAAAACCATATTCCATTAGACAAAATACTTATTCAAGGCGCTTTGCTTGTCAGTAAAACTGGCGACAAAACAGTTGCTGAGCTTGGCGATTCTGTGCAGTACATCATCCGGATTCGCAATACGACGCTATTACCAATCTCGGTCATTAAACTCAACGACTTGCTGCCTGCCGGCTTCCGCTATGTCCTGGGCACAGCACGTTTGGGTGGTGTAGCCGTCCCCAATCCGGCGGGTGGAGTGGGCAGGGATTTGACATTTGATATTGGCACGATTGCTGGCCAAGCTACTGCAGAGCTGACTTACTTTACGCGCCTGGGAGTTGGCTCGCAACAGGGTGACGGTATCAACCGCGCGCAAACAACAGCGCCTGTGCGTTCTAACGTGGCGTTGTACAAAGTGACGGTGCAGGGCGGCGTGTTCAGCAACGAAGGCTGCATCATCGGCAAGGTTTACGTTGACTGCGATGGCAATGCGGTGCAGAACAACGCTGGTGGTAGCAACGAGCTGGGTATACCCGGTGTGCGCCTGGTCATGCTGGACGGCACGTTTATCTTGACAGACTCCGAAGGCAAATACAGCATTTGCGGCGTTAAACCACAAACGCACGTGGTCAAGATCGACCGCACCACCTTGCCAAAGGGCTCGCGTATGGTGCCATCAAGCAACCGCAATGCGGGCGTAGGTGACAGCCTGTTTGTTGACCTAAAAGGCGGTGAGCTTGCACGGGCAGACTTTATTGAGGGTTCATGCAGCCCTGAGGTAGTCGACCAGGTAAAAGCCAGGCGCGGACTGGGTGGAATTGTCAGCCCTGAAGTTGAAAGGAAACTGCCGTTGAAAATGGAAGTTCGTCCGGCTGAGGCTGTACAGCAGCTCCTGCCTGAGACCCGACAGCAGGATACAGCCCCCGTTAAACCAGCGGAGGCACGATGAAACGCTTGAAGCCAACCTGCTTGTCTGATGTGGCTAACATGCGCCGCACACCGGTTGCAGTTGCAGCGATATTGATGCATACCTTCGCTTTGGCGCAACCTGCATCCAACGCCACCAGTGCTGATGTGCCTGACGCAAAAACCCTCTTTGAAACCGGCGGGCAACAAGGCATTGGGCCGCGCCCATTCAGCTCGTTCCTTGATCGTTTGAGTTCCCCCGTCAGCAAGATCGGGCTGAAGGTAGATGGAGAAAA
>JAYVEE010000409.1:0-2542 GCA_043749005.1 Polaromonas sp.
CGTGTTGTCTCTTGATATGGCGGCGTTGCTGGCGGGGGCAAAGTTTCGCGGCGAGTTTGAAGAACGCCTGAAAACCGTGCTGAAAGAACTGGCGCAAGACGAAGGCCAGACCATTGTTTTTATTGATGAGCTGCACACCATGGTCGGTGCCGGCAAGGCCGAAGGCGCTATGGATGCGGGCAATATGCTCAAGCCCGCTTTGGCGCGCGGCGAGCTGCACTGCGTGGGCGCTACTACCCTGGACGAGTACCGCAAATATATTGAAAAAGACGCTGCGCTTGAGCGTCGTTTTCAAAAAATTCTGGTCGGTGAACCGACAGTCGAGGCCACGATTGCCATCCTGCGCGGGTTGAAGGAAAAATATGAGTTGCACCACGGCGTGCAAATCACCGACCCGGCCATCGTTGCAGCGGCAGAGCTTAGCCACCGCTACATTACCGATCGCTTTTTACCCGACAAGGCGATTGACCTGATAGACGAAGCGGCCAGCAAAATCAGCATTGAGCGCGACAGCAAACCCGAGGTGATGGACAAACTCGACCGCCGTTTGATTCAGCTACAAATTGAACGTGAAGCCGTGCGCCGTGAAAAAGACGAAGCCTCACAGAAGCGCTTTGGTCTGATTGAAGACGAAATCGTCAAACTGCAAAAGGAAATCGCTGACCTTGATGAAATCTGGCAGGCCGAAAAGGCCCAGGCACTTGGGAGCAAAGACGTCATGGAAGAAATTGACCGCATCAAGTTCCAGATTGAAGAACAGACCCGCAAGGGCGACTTTAATAAAGTCGCCGAGCTGCAATACGGCAAACTGCCAGACCTGGAAAAGCGCCTGAAAGCCGCGCAAGACAGTGAAGCTGCGCCAAACGCCAACGCTGCGCCCAAGCTTTTAAGAACGCAAGTTGGGGCGGAAGAAATCGCCGAAGTGGTGGCGCGTTCGACCGGTATCCCGGTCAGCAAACTGATGCAGGGCGAGCGCGACAAGCTGTTGCTGATGGAAGGCAAGTTGCACGACCGCGTGGTGGGGCAGAACGAAGCCATTGGCGCTGTGGCCAATGCGATTCGCCGTTCACGCTCGGGCTTGAGCGACCCGAACCGGCCAACGGGTTCGTTTCTGTTCCTTGGCCCCACAGGCGTGGGTAAAACTGAACTTTGCAAGGCCCTCGCAGGCTTTCTGTTTGACAGCGAAGACCACCTGATTCGCGTGGACATGAGCGAATTTATGGAAAAGCATAGCGTCGCCCGCCTGATTGGCGCCCCGCCGGGCTATGTGGGCTACGAAGAAGGCGGGTATTTGACAGAAGCCGTACGCCGCAAACCGTACAGCGTTCTGCTTCTGGATGAGGTGGAGAAAGCCCATCCCGATGTGTTCAATGTATTGCTGCAAGTGCTCGACGATG
Organism: Polaromonas sp.; assembly: GCA_043749005.1. Classification (GTDB taxonomy): domain Bacteria; phylum Pseudomonadota; class Gammaproteobacteria; order Burkholderiales; family Burkholderiaceae_C; genus Polaromonas. The sequence goes on from JAYVEE010000409.1 coordinate 1,398, forward strand.
GCCGTTTGACAGATGGTCAAGGCCGAACGGTGGACTTTAAAAATACCGTGATTGTGATGACCAGCAACATTGGCTCACCCATCATCCAGGCCAAAGTGGGCAAGCCCTATGAAGAGATCAAGGATGCAGTGACGGATGAGTTGAAAAACTACTTCAGGCCAGAGTTCTTAAACCGGATCGACGAGACTGTAGTCTTCCACGCGCTTGATGCCAAAAATATTGAATCGATTGCCCGCATCCAGCTCAAGGTATTGATGGCCAGACTGGAAAAGATGGAGCTGACGATGCAAGTGTCAGAAGCTGCCATTGCCGAGCTGGCCAAGGTCGGGTTTGACCCGGTGTTCGGAGCCAGGCCACTCAAGCGCGCGATTCAGCAACGGATTGAAAACCCGTTGTCCAGGCTGCTGCTGGAAGGCAAGTTCCCGCCCAAGAGCATCATCCCGGTCGATGTAGATCCGATTCGCAATCCAGGCGTTTTCAATTTTGGGAAGGCGGGCTCGTAGCGCCCAGCTGGCGGTGAAGCACGACACCCAAAGTTGCACCCACACACTGCGCTGCCACAAACGCCAGCGCATTACCTGGTGCAATTCCCGCAAAGCTGTCGCTCAACATCCGTCCCATTACCGCCGCAGGGTTGGCAAACGAGGTGCTGGACGTGAACCAGTAAGCCGCGCCGATGTAGCAGGCCACCAGGCCAGCGGCCTTGCTTGCGGGCGCGCGCAGCACTACCACAATCAGCCCGGCGGTTGCTACCACTTCACCCAGCCATTGGCCCCAGCCGCCGCGCACTCTGCTGCTGAACTGAAACACGCTCAGGTCAAACATGGCATTTGCCAGCCACGCGCCAGCCACTGCGCCAGTCAATTGAAATGCTATGAATAAAATAGCTGCTTGCACCGGGTTCTGTTGGTCTGCCGCCGCTTTTGATGTCCGGAAAAGCACAATCAGCGTCACTAACGGGTTGAAATGCGCCCCACTGACGGGCCCGAGCAGCTCAATCAGTACATACAGCGCAAATACACTCGCCAGTGTGTTGGCCAGCAACGCCACGCCGTTGTTGCCGCCTGACAGGTTCACTGCCATGATGCCCGAGCCAATGACCGCGCACAGCAGCGCAGCAGTTCCGACAAATTCTGCCAACAACT
>JAYVEE010000410.1:0-2542 GCA_043749005.1 Polaromonas sp.
AATGTTGGAGCTTAGTTCTTGAGCGTTTGATAGCCGCCCACGATGCGGGTAAAGGTGGTGATGGCGCAAATGAATGTGAAACCGTAGGCAAGCAGCGCAAAGTAGTGCGGCCAAATGCACATCGCCATAAAAAAGAGCAAGGTTTCTGTGGCTTCTGCCAAGCCGCCAAGAAAGTAAAACGATTTGTCAGGATATTCCATGCTCTGAATGCCGCGCTTGGCAGCCAGTGCGGCAAAGGCTAAAAAACTGGATGTTGTGCCGATGAAACTGGTCAGCAACACGGCGGCCGGTAGGGCATTCGCTTTTGGCGCAGCGATGGCAAAGGCCAGCACGATGCCCGCATAAAACAAGAAATCCAAAGAGATGTCCAGAAAACCGCCGGAATCTGTGGCCTCAGTTTGCCTGGCTACAGCACCATCAATTGCATCACACAATCTTGATAATAGTATGAGAACTGCGCCGGCAAGATAGGCATCGAGTGTTATGAAAAGCATAGCAACTACACCGATACCAAAAGCGGCAAAAGTCACGTGATCAGCACTCACGCCGCGCCGAGCCAAGCCAGCAGCAATCGTTACTACAGCCGGGCGGATCAGGGGCGTGATGAAGCGGTCAAGCATTTTCGAGAACCTTAAAATCAATCACCGCCGCCGGATCGGCAATATCGGCGGCATCGTGTGTGACCAACAGCGTTGGCAACTGCAATCGCCGAACATGCTCAAACACGAATTGGCGAAATTGTTCACGCAGCGCCACATCAAGCTTTGAAAAAGGCTCATCCAGCAGTAAGGCTTGCGGCTTGGCCAGCAGCGCGCGCAGAAGCGAGACGCGGGCTCGCTGGCCGCCGGACAGGGTGAGTGGGTTGCGCGAAGCCATGTCTTCAAAGCCAAGCTCGACCAGTGCGGCGTCAGCCTGAGTTGCGCGCTCAAGTAACGTGCCGGGCGGGCAGGCAAAGAGTAGGTTTTCTCGTACCGTCATATGCGCAAAGAGCAAATCATCTTGAAACAAAAGACCGATGCGGCGCTGGCTGGTAGGCAACTGTTCTACGTGCCGCCCGGCCAATTCGACGGTCAGTTCCGCATGCAAACCCGGCAGAGGCAGGCCGGCGATTGCGGCCAACAGGCTTGATTTGCCGCAGCCGCTTGGACCCATCAGCGTGGTAATACTGCCGGGCGGGCATGTGAGCGCCAGGTTTTTGACGAGCACGCGCTCTGCGCTCCCGCTGCCTATGCTCAATTGCGTCACTTCAATCTTCATGGATTCAAGTGTAGAGGCCGGTCGGCGGGCTTTGCCCAGCGCCGAGGTTGGCCGAGCCAGGCGGCTGCGGCGAATACCAGCGCGGGCAAAATCCATTGCAGCCAAGCAAAGGCAGCCACCAAAGAGCGCTGGCCGCCCGAGGAAAGCGTCACGGCCTCAGTAGTCACAGTCACAATGCGGCCCTCGCCGATGTAAAGCGTGGGCAAAAACTGTCCCACACTGACTGCAAAGCCAACTGCCGCGGTGCTCCATAGGCTTTGCCGAAGCAAGGGCCATTTGATTTTGCTGAGATAGATCCATCGGCTTTTACCCAATGTGGCACTCACATACTGATACCGCGCGTCAAAGCCCAAGTACGCCGGGCTGAGCGCAATCAACGTATAAGGCAGCACCGCCAGCACATGCGCAAACAACACGCCTAGCCATGAGCCTGTGAGCCCTACCGCCAGCGCCAAGCGATGGATACCCACCAACCACAACACGCCCGGTAGTAGCAACGGCAAATAGAGCAAACGGCGCAAAGCGGCATCCCATTTTGGTGGCGAAATCTCAAGCCATGCAATCGCCCAAAGCAAGGAAAGCGCCGAGCTGGCCGCTGCCAGAAAGATCGTTGTGCCAATGCTTTTGCTGCTGCTCATCACGCTGCGCCACGCCTCCCAGCTCAGGTTGTTAGGCAAGAGCGACGGAAACGGCCATACGCCCGAGATGCTACCAACTGCCAGTGATAGCAGCACGATTGTGTAGACCGCCAAGAACCCGAGCCAAGCCATGCAGCCTGCATTCCACGTACCTATCGCAGGCTCGGCTGCCCGGTAACCAGAATGATGCTGACCAAACCGCTTGCGCCACACAAGTAACGTTGGCCCGCGCTGCCAAACCAGCGCGGCAGACAAAGCCACCAAAGCCGTGAGCAGCCATCCCGCCGCAGCGCCGACAGCATTGGACGTCTCATCGCTGTCTTGCAGCCACTGCCAAGCACGCACAGAAAGCGTGGCTGGGCTACCCGGCCCAGCAATCAATGCGGCATCCACCACCGTCAGGCTATACGCCAGCACCGCGAGCATTGGCCACACCATGCGTGGGGAAAGCTGCGGCCAGAGCACCCGCCAGAAAGCTTGCGCACGGCTGTAGCCCAGCGTTTGTGCGGCCCACATCTCGCGCTGCCAGCCCTCGCCTGTGTCGTCGCGCTGTAATTGCGTAGCCGCAGCCCAGAGCAGAAACGGGACCTCTTTGAAGACGAGCATCGCGATAAAGCCGAGGCCATATGCATCTTGCGAGGTGGCAA
>JAYVEE010000411.1:0-2542 GCA_043749005.1 Polaromonas sp.
CTGTTTAAAGGCATGAGCGTTCTGGACAACATCATGTCGGGCCGCAATTTAAAGATAAAAAGCGGGATTCTCATGCAGGCGCTACGAATTGGCCCGGCCGAAAGGGAAGAAATCATGCACCGGGAAGCGGTTGAAAAAATCATCGACTTTCTTGAAATTCAGGCGTATCGAAAAACACCTGTGGGTCAATTGCCTTACGGCCTGCAAAAGCGCGTCGATCTGGGTCGGGCGCTGGCGATGGAGCCGCAAGTGCTGCTGCTGGACGAGCCGATGGCCGGTATGAACGTTGAAGAAAAGCAGGACATGTGCCGCTTTGTGCTGGACGTGAACGATGAGTTTGGCACAACGGTGGTGCTGATTGAGCACGACATGGGCGTGGTGATGGACATCTCAGACCGGGTGGTGGTGCTGGACTATGGTAAAAAAATTGGCGACGGCACACCTGACGAAGTACGCAACAACAAAGACGTGATCAGCGCCTATCTTGGCACGAGTCATTGAGGATTAAAAATGGGACCAGTTTTAGAAACAATCATCAGCGGGCTGATGTCCGGCATGCTGTATTCCCTGGTCGCACTGGGTTTTGTATTGATCTACAAAGCATCAGGCGTCTTCAACTTTGCACAAGGTGCAATGGTGCTGTTTGCCGCTTTGGCGATGGCTCGTTTTTCTGAGTGGATACCGCAGTGGACAGGGCTTGAATCGAAATGGCTGGTCAATCTGCTGGCGTTTGCGATTGCACTGATCTTCATGGTGGCGGTGGCTTGGCTAATTGAAAAATTTGTTCTCGGCAAACTTGTGAATCAGGAAGGCGTAGCGCTGCTGATGGCAACCCTGGGCATTTCGTACTTTCTGGACGGCTTGGGTCAAAGCATTTTTGGCTCAAGCATTTACAAGATTGATATTGGCATGCCCAAAGATCCGATGTTCTTGCTGGAGGGCGTGTTTCCAGGCGGCTTGTTGGTCAATAAGGAAGACCTTGTAGCAGCGGCCATCGCAACCGCATTGGTGGCCAGCTTGGCGGCATTTTTTCAGTTCACAAAAACAGGCCGCGCTTTGCGCGCTGTGGCTGATGACCATCAGGCCGCCCAATCAATTGGTATTCCGCTTAATCGCATCTGGGTCATCGTTTGGTCTGTTGCTGGCTTCGTGGCGCTGGTGGCGGGCATGATTTGGGGCAGCAAACTCGGCGTGCAGTTTTCGTTGTCAGTCCTTGCACTTAAGGCTTTGCCCCTGGTGATTCTGGGTGGTCTCACATCCGTGCCTGGCGCTATTGTGGGTGGGCTGATTTTGGGCGTCGGCGAAAAGCTGGCTGAAGTTTTTATCGGGCCATTTGTGGGTGGCGGCATTGAAATCTGGTTTGCGTATGTGCTGGCACTTGGATTCTTGTTATTCAGACCGCAAGGGCTATTTGGCGAAAAAATCATTGACCGCGTTTAAGAGAACAACATGATTTACAGAGAAAACGGTCAATTCAAAACCACCTACCGGTCTGACAGCCAGATATTTCCCATCCTGCAAGACCGGATTGCGGTAGGTCTGTTCTTGGTTTTTGCCTTTGCTGTGGTGCCCATGCTGGCAAGCGACTATCTGTTTCGCGCGATATTGATTCCGTTTTTAATCATTTCGCTGGCCGCGCTGGGTGTCAATATTCTGGTCGGATACTGTGGGCAGATTTCGCTAGGCTCAGGCGCTTTCATGGCTGTCGGTGCTTACGGTGCCTATAACTTTTTTGTACGCATACCAGGCATGCCGTTGGTACCCACCATCATCCTGGGCGGGGTGTGTGCCATGTTGTTTGGTATTTTGTTCGGCCTGCCCAGTTTGCGCGTCAAAGGTTTGTACCTAGCTGTCACTACGCTGGCCGCGCAATTCTTTTCAGACTGGATGTTTTTGCGCATCAAGTGGTTTACCAACGACTCGCCATCCGGTTCAGTGTCGGTTTCGAACCTGCAAGTGTTTGGCATGCCCATTGAAAGCGCTACCAGCAAATACATTCTTTGCCTGATTATTTTGGTGGTGGTGGCTCTGCTGGCCAAGAATCTCGTGCGCGGGGCGATTGGCCGTGAATGGATGGCCATCCGCGACATGGACGTGGCCGCATCAGTTATCGGCATCCGGCCCATCTACGCCAAGCTGAGCGCTTTTGCCGTCAGCTCGTTCATTATCGGCATGTCGGGCGCACTGTGGGGCTTTGTTTACCTGGGCGCATGGGAGCCAGCGGCGTTTTCGGTTGACCAGTCGTTTCGCCTGCTGTTCATGGTCATCATTGGCGGCATGGGGTCCATCCTGGGCGGCTTTTTAGGCGCGGCATTTATTACGTTGCTGCCCATTGCCCTGAACATCATGCTGCCCGTGTTGGCTGGCTTGTTTGGCATTCAAGTCTCTACGGCTGGCATTGCACATGCTGAGCTGATGATTTTTGGTGCGCTGATTGTGTGGTTCTTGATTGTGGAGCCGCATGGGCTGGCCAAGCTCTGGGCTGTGGGCAAGCAAAAGTTGCGCTTGTGGCCTTTCCCGCATTGAGCTTATTTGAGGATTT
>JAYVEE010000412.1:0-2530 GCA_043749005.1 Polaromonas sp.
CGTACCTGATAACACCAGGTTGTTGTTAATGTCGCGAATACGCACCGCGGGCGACAGCCTGTCGGGTTTGCTGTCCAGCGCTATGTCCGGGGCAGTCAGAACTACCAGTTCACCGCGTCTGGCTTCTTTGGGGAATTGGCGTGTGTTGGGTTTGACGTCTTCAGTTTGCGCGGTGGCAGTGCTGATAAGCAGAGATACCAACGGAATAAAGAGCATTGACGTCCAGCGATCCATGGTGTTTGTCCAGAGGCTGAGGATGAAAAATAGAAAGTTTTAGTGCTACAAAACTCAAAAATCTGGTGGTGATAGGTGGATTTGAACCACCGACATCAGCATTATGAATGCTGCGCTCTAACCAACTGAGCTATATCACCTAGCCTCAAATTATAGCTAACTGTTTCTAGCGATGTTTGAACACTGGCTTGCGTTTGTTCACAAACGCATCCATGCCTTCTTTTTGGTCTTGAGTGGCAAACATGGCGTGGAACAGGCGACGTTCAAACATCACGCCGTCGGTCAAACCGCTTTCAAAGGCGCGGTTGACCGACTCTTTTGCTGCCATCAACGCAATGTTGCCGTGGCCGCAAATCATGAGTGCTGCACCCAGGGCTTCGTCCATTAATTTATCAAGTGGTACGACGCGGCTGACCAGCCCTGCACGTTCGGCTTCTGTGGCGTCCATCATGCGGCCCGTCAGCGCCAGGTCCATAGCCTTGGCCTTGCCCACCGCGCGCGGCAGGCGCTGCGTGCCGCCTGCGCCAGGAATGATGCCGAGCTTGATTTCAGGCTGGCCAAATTTGGCGTTGTCAGCGGCAATAATGAAGTCACACATCATGGCCAGCTCGCAGCCGCCACCCAGCGCGAATCCGCTGACGGCGGCTATCACCGGTTTGCGAATCGCGCGCACTTGTTCCCAGTTTCGTGTGATGAAGTCCTGGCCGTACGCGTCGGCAAAACTGTACTGAGCCATCGCGCCAATATCAGCGCCTGCTGCAAAGGCTTTTTCACTGCCGGTGATGATCATGCAGCCGATATTGGCATCAAGCTCAAAAGCCTTCAGGGCTGCGGCCAGCTCATCCATCAGCTGGTCGTTTAAAGCGTTGAGCTGCTTGGGCCGGTTAAGGGTCACAACGCCGACCTGCCGACCTTCTGGGCCGTGGGTTGATGTGGTGATGGTTTCAAACGTCATTGGGGACTTTCAGTTATTTCACTAGCCAGGCATCTACTTTAGCGGCATCTTTGACTGTCAGGCGCCAGGTTGTTGCTGGTGGCGGCAGGTTTAGGTCAAGCCGTATGAGGCGTTTGTCACGCGACACCAGTACGATGATTTTTTTAGCGGTACCAGCGTACAACAACAAGTCGTCCAGCCGCTGGATTCTCCAGCCACTTTGGGGTTTGATATTCTCGACACCCAGCCATTCGTCACCTGCTGCGAAACCCGCTTTTTCAGCTGAGCCGCCTGATAGAACAGTTTTAACAATCACGCCGTGGGTTTCATTGACGCGCAGTCCCAAACGCTGCGCCAATTGTGCTGGGTCGTCATATACGGCTACACCGTGTTGCACCAAGAGCTCGCGCAGCGGTAGCTCGCCTTTGCCATGCACCCAGGTTTTTAACTCGATATCGAACGAACGCTTGCCCAGGACTTGCAATACAGCAGAAAAGTCACTTTCATGCATGGGCCCCGCCTTGCAGCGCAACCACAGCGCACGCATGACCTCATCGAGGGTGGTGTGGCCCTCGCTACGCAGCGTCAGGTCAAAACACAGCGCCACCAGCGCACCTTTGGTGTAATAGCTCACCGTGGCGTTGGGTGTGTTTTCATCTTGCCGGTAGTACTTCACCCAGGCATCAAAACTGGCTTGGGCGACTGACTGGACCCGCGTGCCTGGCGTCTGCATCACCTGGTTGATGGTCTTGTTCAGCAGCTTCAGGTAGCCTGCGGTGTCGAGCAAGCCTGCGCGGCGCAGTAGCAGGTCGTCGTAGTAGCTGGTAAAACCTTCAAAAAACCACAGCAGTTCAGTGTAGTTTTCCTGGGTGTAGTCATACTTTTCAAATTCAGCCGGCCGCAGGCGTTTGACGTTCCAAGTGTGAAAGTACTCGTGGCTGATCAACCCGCGCAGGGTGGTGTAGCCGTCAGATATTTTGGGCTCCCCCAAGCGCGGCAAATCCTTGCGATTGCAGATCAGTGCGGTTGAGTTGCGGTGCTCCAGCCCGCCGTAGCCATCATCTACTGCGTTCAGCATGAATAAGTAATTTGCAATGGGTGGCTTTTTATTGCCATGCCAAAAGCGGATTTCTTCTTCGCAAATCTTTTTTGTATCCGCCAGCAGTCGTGCGCCGTCAAAGCCGGGCAACGCACCGGCAACAACAAAGCGGTGGGAGACGGCGCAGGCTGTAAAAGTACCGCTCCAAAACGTGCCAAGCTCCACCGGGCAATCCACCAGTTCATCGTAATTGGCGGCGCTGTAGGTACCCCAGCCCTGCTTGTTGATTTTTTGCGCAGCCAAGCCAGTGGCAGCCGACCAGC
>JAYVEE010000413.1:0-2525 GCA_043749005.1 Polaromonas sp.
GGTTGCGTAGGTTGGGGCGGCCTCAACAGCAGCGCGGTAATCAGAATCACTACTCCCAGGGTCCCAATAGTATGGCAGTCGTCGTCAATAAACTTCTCCCCGAATTTGAAGCAAATGCCACAAGCGGCGTGAAGGTCTCAAACCAGTCTCACATGGGCAAAGTGGTGGTTCTGTATTTTTATCCTAAAGACAACACGCCGGGCTGCACCACGGAAGCCATGCAATTTCGAGATCGTTACAAGGATTTTGTGAAGGCGGGTGCCACGGTATTTGGTGTGTCACGCGACAACATGAAGTCGCATGACGAATTCAAAAGCAAGCTTGAACTGCCATTTGAGCTTATTGCCGACACTGAGGAAAAAATGTGTCACATGTTCGGTGTGGTTAAAAACAAAATCATGTACGGCAAAAAAGTCAAAGGTATCGAGCGCAGCACTTTTTTGATTGCAGCCGACGGAACATTGGCAGAAGAGTGGCGCGGCCTGAAAGTCGTAGGTCATGTTGACGACGTCCTGAAAGCTGTGAAGACTTTGAAAAAGGCCGCTTGAAGGGGTTTTTTTGAAGTCACGAGAGTTGTGCATAATGAAAGCACCTTGCTGAGATCCACCCACAGATTCCGTTTACAGAGCCGCCCAGGTTATGAGGCGGCTTTTTCATTTTCAAATCCCTGTTTTTTAAAACCCACTGCGAAAGCGTTTTAAGCACCATGCCCTTGCCTCCCGCCCCGACCAAGCGTGCCGCCCTGTTGTCCAGTGACGCGGTAACCTCGCCCGCCAAGTCTCCTTCTAAATCAGCCCAAAGAATTGGCAATGGCGCGCGCAGCCCGAAACCGCCGATCCTTGACTTGTTTGACAGCCGTTCTACAAGCGCTACAGGGAGCGATCACCCCGCAGCATTTAAAGGCAAAGATGCCTCTATCCCGGTTGATTCTGGTGCAAGCAGCTATAAAATAAATAGCGAAGAACGTCCGCAGATCGCAGCGCAACCGAAACCGGTGAAAAAGCTGAAGCACGTGGGGCCGACCAAGCTGTTTGTTTTGGACACCAATGTGCTGATGCACGACCCAATGTGCCTGTTCAGGTTTGAAGAACACGACATCTTTTTGCCGATGATCGTGCTTGAAGAGCTTGACGGCCACAAAAAGGGTATGACAGAGGTGGCCCGCAATGCCCGGCAAACCAGCCGCTCGCTTGACGCACTTGCGGGCGCAAAAGATGCTGACATCACCAAAGGCCTGAAGCTTGACACCACAGGTCATCGTGAGGCAAAAGGCTGCCTGCTGTTTCAAACCAGACAGCTTGACTACACATTGCCCACCAGTTTGCCGCAAGGCAAAGCCGACAATCAAATTCTGGGCGTGGTCGAGGCGCTGCGCAAGGAATACGCTCCTCGTGACGTAGTGCTTGTGTCCAAGGACATCAACATGCGTGTCAAGGCGCGTGCATTGGGGCTGGCCACAGATGACTACCAAAACGATAAAACACTGGAAGACGGTGACCTGCTCTACTCAGGTGTTCTGGCGCTGCCCAACGATTTCTGGACCCGCCAAAGTAAAACGATCGAGAGCTGGCAGCAAGGCAGCTACAACTTTTACCGCATCACCGGGCCAATCGTCGGCAGCTTGCTGATTAACCAGTTTGTGTTTTTTGAAGCGCCGGGCGAGCCGCCGTTGTATGCGCGCGTAACGGAAATCCGCGCCAAGACAGCCGTGCTTAAAACGCTGAAGGACTTTAACCACCTGAAAAACGCGGTGTGGGGCATTACAACCCGTAACCGCGAGCAAAACTTTGCCATGAATCTGTTGATGGACCCAGAAGTTGACTTTGTCACACTGGCCGGCACGGCGGGCAGCGGCAAAACATTGATGGCGCTGGCCAGCGGCCTGACTCAAGTGCTGGACGACCGCCGCTACACCGAAATCATCATGACCCGTGCAACTGTATCGGTGGGCGAAGACATTGGCTTTCTACCCGGCACGGAAGAAGAAAAAATGGGCCCCTGGATGGGCGCTCTCGATGACAACCTTGAGGTGCTGGGAAAAACCGAAAATGGCTCAGGCGAGTGGGGCCGTTCTGCAACCAATGAGCTGATCCGCTCACGCATCAAAGTCAAAAGCATGAACTTCATGCGCGGTCGGACGTTTTTAAACAAATACGTCATCATCGATGAGGCGCAAAATCTGACGCCCAAGCAGATGAAAACGTTGATCACCCGCGCCGGTCCAGGCACCAAAATAATATGCATGGGCAATCTGGCACAGATTGACACACCGTATCTGACCGAAGGCTCATCCGGTATGACTTACGCAGTTGATCGTTTCAAGGGCTGGCCGCATGGCGGGCACATTACGCTGGCTCGTGGCGAACGTTCGCGACTGGCAGACTTTGCTAGCGAAGTTTTGTAGCAACATTACTCCAAAAGGCAAAAAAGCCAAGTCAATTGACTTGGCTTTTTTATATTTCAGATGCACGGTGCGTGTGTTGGTGGGAGATGCAAGTTTCGAACTTGCGACCCCTGCAGTGTGA
>JAYVEE010000414.1:0-2523 GCA_043749005.1 Polaromonas sp.
CGCCCTACGCTCTATTTGGCTGGAACACCTGCGCAGAGCGTAAACCAGGCTGACCCGCTTGGCCTTGACGATGCAATAAAAAAACCCGCTCATGGCGGGTTTTTTATGGTGCCGGGAGCCATCACCCCATGTGCAAACCACCATTGAGCGAGAAGTCGGCACCCGTGGCGTAGCCGCCTTCGTCAGATGCAATCCACGAGATGATGGATGCGATTTCTTCTGGTTGACCAAGGCGTTTGGCGGGCACGCCTGCAACAATTTTTTCCAGCACATCGGGGCGAATGGCTTTGACCATGTCGGTACCGATGTAGCCGGGACTGACGGTGTTGACGGTCACGCCTTTGGCGGCAACTTCTTGCGCCAGCGCCATGGTGAAGCCGTGCAAGCCAGCTTTGGCGGTTGAGTAGTTGACTTGACCAAACTGGCCCTTTTGGCCGTTGACCGAGCTGATGTTGATGATGCGGCCAAAGTTGGCGGTGATCATGTCTTCAATCACTTGTTTGGTCACGTTGAACATGCTGTCCAGGTTGGTGGAGATGACAGCATTCCAGTCGGCCTTGCTCATTTTTCTGAACTGGCCGTCGCGTGTGATGCCGGCATTGTTGACCAGCACGCTGACGGGGCCATGCTCTGCCTTGACTTTCGCGAAGGCTTCGACGGTAGACTCCCAATCGCCCACGTTGCCAACGGATGCGTAAAACGTATGGCCCAGAGCTTTTTGCTCATCAATCCATTTGGCGTGGTCGCGTGTGGGGCCGCAGCCAGCAACGACAGTAAAACCGTCTTTGGCCAGGCGCTGGCAGATGGCGGTACCGATGCCGCCCATGCCGCCCGTGACATACGCTACTTTTTTACTCATGTCTGTCTCCTTGAATTTTAAATAAATGTTACGAATAATTGCTATTTAATTAATAGCTGCTTACACCCGTGTTCATTGTACCTACTGCAGATATTCGGCAGAAATCACCCCTAATTTACAGCAAAATCAGCGTTCGATGCATAGGGCAACCCCCATGCCGCCGCCAATGCACAGGCTGGCAATGCCTTTTTTGCCGCCGCTACGCACCATTTCGTGCAGCAGCGTGACCAGAATGCGGCAACCTGATGCGCCAATCGGGTGGCCGATGGCAATGGCACCGCCGTTGACGTTGACCTTGCTGGTGTCCCAGCCCATCTCGTTATTGACAGCGCAGGCCTGGGCGGCAAAGGCTTCGTTGATTTCCAGCACGTCCAAATCAGTGGCTTTCCACCCAGCTCTGGCCAGTGCCTTGGTTGAAGCAGGCACAGGGCCCATGCCCATGGTGGCTGGATCAAGGCCAGTGGTGGCGTAGCTGGCGATGCGTGCCAGCGGCGTCAAGCCCAAAGCGGCGGCTTTTTTTGCAGTCATCACCATCACTGCTGCTGCGCCGTCGTTCAGGCCTGATGCGTTGCCTGCGGTCACGCCGCCGGCTTTGTCAAACGCGGGGCGCAAGCCAGCCAGCACTTCAGCAGAGGTTTTGCGGTTGATGAATTCGTCAGCTAAAAAAATAATCGGCTCACCCTTTTTCTGTGCAATAGAAAACGGCACAATTTCATCTTTAAACCGGCCAGCATCTTGCGCGTCTGCAGCCTTGGTCTGGCTGGCCAATGCCAAAGCGTCCTGCATGTCACGGGTGATGCCGTATTTTTTGGCCACGTTTTCAGCTGTGATGCCCATGTGGTACTGGTTGTACACATCCCACAAGCCGTCAACAATCATCGAATCAACCATCTTCCAGTCGCCCATGCGCTGACCGTCGCGCGAACCGTTAAGCACGTGGGGTGACATGCTCATCGACTCCTGGCCGCCTGCAATCACAATTTCGCTGTCACCCGTAGCTACCGCTTGCGCGGCCAGCATCACGGCTTTCAGGCCTGAGCCGCAAACAGCGTTAATCGTCAGGCCTGGCACGCCTTGCGGCAAGCCAGCTTTGAGCACCGTCTGGCGCGCCGGGTTTTGGCCGACACCCGCTGTAAGCACCTGGCCCATGATGACCTCACCGACTAACTCAGCAATCTGGTTGGCGCTTAATTTTGAGCGCTCCAGGACAGCCTTGACGACAGCTGCGCCCAGCTCGGTGGCCGGCGTTTTGGCCAATGCGCCACCAAATTTTCCGACGGCAGTGCGGGCCGCTGAAACGATAACGATGTCTTCCATGGTGTCTTTCCTTTGGTTTAAATGAAATAAGAGATTCAGGCTTTTGCTTTTACGTAGCGGCCCGGTGCGGGCTCAATTGCTTTGTGGCTGCGGTTACCATAAGTTTTGGGCGCAGCAATCTGTTTGCCCGCATGACCCTTGAGCCAATCTGACCAGTCTGTCCACCAGCTGCCGGGGTGCTCTGTAGCGCTTTGTTGCCAGTCGGTATGCAGCAAAGGAAATTTGTTGGCAGCCAGCTTGTCATTTGTCCAATAGCTGCGCTTGTTTTTGGCAGGCGGGTTGATGACGCCTGCGATGTGGCCTGATGCCCCCATCACAAAACGCTTTTTACCCGGAAGGTGCTGGGT
>JAYVEE010000415.1:0-2514 GCA_043749005.1 Polaromonas sp.
ATACTCACCCGATCATGATTCCTATCCGCTCCATCGGCCCAAGCCATGGCGAACGCATTGCTGCGCATTTGCTGAGCTTGAGTCCGCAAGACCGCTACTTGCGCTTTGGGTATGTGGCCAATGACGAGCAGGTGCAGCGTTATGTAGACGGATTGAACTATGTGCGCGACGATATTTTTGGCATTTACAACCGCAAGCTGGAACTGATTGCCATGGCGCACCTGGCTTTTTCGACCGATGCCAAGCTCAGCAGTTGTGCCGAGTTTGGCGTGTCGGTTTTGGCCAAGGCGCGGGGTCGCGGCTACGGCTCGCGCCTGTTTGACCGCGCGGTGATTCATGCCAGAAACGAAGGCGTGGGCATGATGTTTATTCATGCCTTGAGCGAGAACACCGCCATGCTGAACATCGCCCGCAAGGGCGGCGCAACGATTGAGCGCGATGGCAGTGAAAGCGAAGCCTATTTAAAACTACCGCCAGCTGACCTGGACTCGCGCGTGACCGAAATGGTTGAAGAGCAGATCGCCCAAACCGACTATCGCCTGAAAAGGCAGGCCAAGCAGTTCTGGAACTTTTTGACGGCGGTGCGAGAGGTGCGGCGCGGCGTGCAGGACGCAAGAGATAAATCCGCGATGTAGAGCGACTTGTCAGCGCAGTCAAAGAACTGCGCTATCCTTGCACGCTTAGCAACTATCTTCACTGCAGTGTCCGACAACCCCCCCAGTAGATCTTCAAAATCTGAAGCCAAACATGAAGACAAACGCGGCTTCCTGCAAAAGCTGGCTGAAATGCTTCACCCCGGGCCTGACTCCAAAGACGAGCTGATTGAAACGCTGGTTGAAGCCCAGGACAACGATGTCATCGGTGCGCAAAGCCGCGAAATGCTTGAAGGCGTGATTCGCATGGCCGACATGACCGCTGGCGATGTGATGGTAGCCGCACCGCGCATGGACCTGGTCAACATTGAAGCACCGTTTGACGAGCTGTTGCATCTGGTGATTGACACCGCTCACTCGCGCTTTCCGGTGTACGAGGGTGAAAAAGAAAATATCATCGGCATTTTGATGGCCAAGGACTTGCTGAAATTACAGCGCGCGCCCGAGCTGAACATCAAGGCGCTTTTGCGCCCGGCCGTGTTTGTGCCTGAGAGCAAAGGCCTGAACGACTTGTTGCGCGAATTCAGGGGCAACCGCAACCATCTGGCGATTGTGATTGACGAGTTTGGCCGCACCGCGGGCCTGATCACCATTGAAGACGTGCTGGAGCAAATCGTCGGCGAGATTGAGGACGAGTTTGACATCGCCGAAGACGATGGCGACATTTTTGGCTTGCCGGACCGCAGTTTCAGGGTCAGCGGTGACACGTCAATAGAGCGCGTCAGCGAGGCTTTCGGCGTGGCCATAGGCGATGCTGACTTTGACACCATCGGCGGCCTGGTGGCTCACCGCATGGGCCATGTGCCCAAACGCGGCGAAGGCTTTACTCTGAACGGCTTGCAATTTACCGTGCTGCACACCAAGGGCGGCGCGGTCAGGTGGTTCAAGGTTGCTCCTGTATCTGTGCAGACCCCTCTCGATTTGAACTGACTTACCCTGATGCTGGTTTTTAATCGCCAGTCCGCTATTATTTTAGTAGCTGGTTGCGCTCACGCCTTAAGCATTGCATGGCCTTTTGGTATGGCATTGACACCAGTCTTGACGCAAGGCCAGCCAGTCTGGTGGCTTCAGCTGATGGCGATGGCCTTGCTGGCCTGGCAGCTTGACCTGGCAAAAACCAAGCGCCAGGGCGCGTGGGTTGGCTGGTTATTTGCCACCGCCATGCAGGTGGCAACCTGGTGGTGGCTTTTCATATCGCTGCATACCTATGGCGGCCTGGCAGCGCCACTGGCGGTGATTGCTATCGTCGGTTTGGCTGCTTTTTTGGCGCTTTATTACGCAGCGACTTGCGCATTGTTTGTATCGATTGCACCCGTTAATCGGGCGGGGCGTGCTTGTGTGTTTGCAGCGCTGTGGCTGCTGGCCGAGCTGGCTCGCGTGGCACTGTTCACGGGTTTTCCGTGGGGGCAGGGCGGCTATGCACAACTTGATGGGCCTTTTGACGCCCTGGCAAAAGTAGTTGGCGTTCATGGGTTGACGTTTGCGGCTGCATTGTTGGCTGCCGGTGTTGCAGGGCTGGTTGCCAAGCCGCGCTGGTTGAATGCCGGGGCGATTGCGGTCAGTCTGATGTTGGCGGCCTCAACCAGCGTTGCCTTGAAGGCTGGCCCCAAAGGGTCGTCGCGATTTACAAATGCAGTTCAAACGCCAGGAACAGCCCCTTTTACCGTCACGTTGCTCCAGGGCAATATCGCGCAAGACGAAAAGTTTCAACCCACCGGCGGCTTGCCTGATGCGCTTAACTGGTACGGCCAACAGCTTCTGGCAGCGACCACATCCCTCGTCGTCACGCCTGAAACCGCCATTCCGTTACTACCCAGCCAGTTGCCTGAAGGCTACCTGGACGCCCTTAGCAATCGCTTCA
>JAYVEE010000416.1:0-2512 GCA_043749005.1 Polaromonas sp.
CGGGCGCTCTGCCTTTGTCAACCAGCCTGGATACGGTTTGCGCTTTGACGCGCTCGGTGCGGGATGCCGTTACCGTGCATGAAGTTCTGGCAGCGCGCCGCGTCACGTTGCTGAACAAACCTCTGGCAAATTGCAACTTTGCGGTCGCCCGGACATTGATGCAAGACGGTCTGGACAGCACTGTTGCCCATGCCTTTGAGCGTAGCCTCGAACTGCTGCGGTCCTCAGGTGCGCGTATTCAAGAAGTTGATCTCAACGAGATCAACGAACTAGCCAGCATCAATGCCACCGGCGGTTTGTCTGCCTATGAGAGCTACGCGTGGCACCAATATTTGATTGCCCAACATCAAGCCAGCTACGACCCGCGCGTGGCCGTGCGCATCCTGCGCGGTGCGAGCATGACGACCACTGACTACATTGACTTGCTCGCAGCCAGAGGAGACTGGATAAGTCGAACAGAAAGCCGGTTGCATGGCTTTGATGCGGTGCTGTCACCCACCGTGCCGATGGTTGCTCCAACAATTGCCAGCGTTTTAACTGACGACGCTGAGTTCTTCAGGGTCAACGGTTTGCTGCTGCGCAACACATCGGTGGTAAACATGCTCGACGGCTGCGCAATCTCATTGCCATGCCACCCATTGGGCGAACTACCGGTTGGCCTGATGCTGTGGCACGCCGCTTTGCATGACGATGCGGTGCTGGATGCGGCATTGCAAGTAGAAACGCTGCTTGAACGCGTACTATTAAAATCGTAGCTGCTTACACCCGTATCTATTGGGCTAGATGCCGATTCAATACTTAAAAACAATTAAATGATAATTAGTATGGCGATTTTCTACCTTTTTTACGCAAACAAGGCCGCATGAAAATCGCCGTCATAGGTGCAGGCATCATCGGCATCACCACTGCATACGAATTGGCGGTCGATGGTCATGAGGTCTCGGTGTTTGAACGCCGTAGTGCCGCCGCAGAAGAGACCAGCTTTGCTAACGCAGGAGTCGTTGCGCCTGGCTACGTCACACCCTGGGCAGCACCCGGCATGCCAGGCAAAGTGCTGGGCAGTTTGCTCAGCCACCATGCCGCTGTCAAACTCAGTTTGCCGCTATCTGGTGACGATTTGACCTGGATGTGGAAATGGTGGCGAGCCTGCAAACTTGAAATTTATCTGGCCAACCGCGCGCGCCTGCAGCGCCTGGCGTTTTACAGCCGCGAGCGCTTGCACTATCTGACTGCCGGGTTGCAGCTTGAATACGACCGCTCTGAAGGTTACACGATTTTGCTGCGCAGTGAAAAAGACAGCCGCATGGTGCAGCCCGGTTTGCAGGTGCTGCGTGACGCGGGCGTGGCTTTCAGTGAAATCAATTCCGCTGACGTGCGCAAAATTGAACCAGCAATTAATCCGGATACTGAATTTTCAGGCGGCGTGCACCTGCCCGACGATGAAGTCGCGAATTGCCGCCAGTTTGCACTCCTGCTGAAGGACGTAGCCCGCGACCTGGGCGTTAAATTTGAGTTTAATACGACTGTAGCTCAACTAGATCGGGTGCAAGCAGCTAATGTATTGATAGCAGGTGAAAGCACACCGCGTCAGTTTGACCGGGTGGTAATGTGCGCCGGTCTGGCATCCGCCGTACTTTTAAAACCGATGGGTCTCAAAATTCCCATGGCAGCCGTGTACGGTTATTCCATCAGCGCGCCGATACGCGAACCACTAAATGCTCCGCGCAGCGCCTTAATGGACGAGCATTACAAAGTTGCTATTTCCCGCTTGGGTAACCGCGTGCGCGTGGCGGGCAGCGCAGAGATTGGCGGATCGTTAATTAAACACCGTGCCTCGTCGGTTCAAACCCTTTACAAGGTTTTGCACGACTGGTTTCCGGGCGCGGCAAAACTTAACAATTCACACGGCAACACCGGTGCCAGCGCACAAATCTGGAAAGGTGCCCGCCCTATGCTGCCTGACGGCCCACCCTTGATTGGCGATAGCGGCATTCCGGGGCTGTGGCTCAACTTGGGGCACGGCTCCAGCGGCTGGGCGCTGAGCTGCGGCAGTGCGCGGGCGCTGGCGGATTTGATGTCAGGGAAAGATACGTATGTCGATATGGAAGGCTTGGGAATTGAAAGGCTGGGTTGACTGTGTAGGTCATCAGCGCGACTTGAGGAACAATTTCGCAAAGCGTCGCAAGCCTTTAAAAACCAGCATGTTCCAGCGTTAAAGTCGCGCCAGCTTCGCATGTAGTCGGGCAAATATCTTGAATTGGAATCACCATGGGCATGTTCAGTTTTATCAAAGAAGCCGGTGAAAAGCTTTTTGGCAGAGGCGAAGCCAAAGCCGCGCAAGAAGCTGCCACCGCTGCCCCGTCACCCGAAAACATAGAAGCCTTGAGCAAAGCCGCGGGCGATGCAATTAAAAGCTACATTGGCACCATGAATCTGGACGTACAAGGATTGGATGTAAGCTTCGACGCTGCCAGCGGTGCAGTAACGGTGGCAGGTGTAGCGCCGAGCCAGG
>JAYVEE010000417.1:0-2508 GCA_043749005.1 Polaromonas sp.
TTGACCGTAGGTGTTCTGTTGCGATGTCAGCCAGCGCTGATAGGCGCTTTGATACCCTGTCGCGGCCATGCCTTGGTTGTAATCAATCAGCCCCTTGAGTGCAGAACCAGACATGACACCATTACCCGCAGCTTGCGAGTTCTGCAATGCTTGGTTTCCCTGCTGAAGCTGGAACTGGTAGCCGGGGTCTTTGTTGCTCAAGTAGTCTTTACTGGTGAACTGTCCGCCGAGCGAACCGTCCGCCATCTTGCCGGTAAGCATAGTTAGCGCTGAAGTTCCTTGCGCGTTGTATGGAGACAGATTCTTTTGGTTCTGGTCATACATGCCCTTCTGCATGTCGGCAGTGCGGTTTGACGCATCAACCTGCGTTTGTGCGGCATCAGATGCAGCACTACTCGAAATTGCAGCACCTGCAATGCTCCCAACCGCTGCAGCAGCAAAACCCCATGGCATGTTAGTACCCCTTCCAATTTGTTCTGATACAAACGATTGCCGTTATACGGTCATGCGGAGTTGGGTTTGTCACCCAATGCGTGTATGAGTTGTCAAACCAAAAAATGTCACCGGGCTTCGTCACAAGTTGTTGATTGTCAAAACAAAACGCCTGCCCTGGAGAACTTTGGATTTGAATGCCGAACTTCTGGTAATACCGCGCATGCCAGCCGGGGTCTGTGTGCGGTTTGCACTCAGCGCCGGCCGGAATCTTGGTGATAAGTACACCCCCCAACTGCTCGCCTTGAACGTCAGCCATCAGCGGATAGACAAGATCGCGTATCGGCAGAATGTCAGCGCAGGGATACCAGATTGATTCATGCGCTTCTGAGGGATCATCCTTCGGCGCAGCAAACCGAGTCCAAATGTCTGACAAGCCGAAATGTGGGCTTGTTGGGTTATCGGTGCGCGCCGTGTTCTGATCCCACAATTCTGGATGCTCTTGTAACGCCCACAGCAAAGGCGATGTATTGACACCTTGCGCAATTCGCTGAATGCACTTCATTTGATTAGAACTTGATCGACTTTCGCCGCATCGGTTTCTTCCGTTGCATGCACACAGTACCAAGTCACATCAGTAATCGAGGTAACCGCGTGCTGCTTACCAGCACGAATCAACAAGCAGGCCGGGCCATCGATCACGCGTGACTCGCCATCAACTTCGACGACTGCCTTACCTTTGGCAAGAATCGACAAATGATCGTATTGGTGAATGTGCTGGGTCAACGTAAACCCCACCGGGATTACTGTTTCCTTGGCATACACACCGCCGCCGAAGTGATGAAAAATCTTTGCCACTTCTTCGGGTTTCATCAGACGATCCCAATTTCGCCTTCGCCCTGAATCGTCAGGGTGGCAACGGCAGATGCGAGGCCGTTTAGAAAGTCGGCGGTTTCAAGTCGAGCCAAGCCGTACCAATCAATGTATGAATTCGCGCCTACGGTCGTCGCGCTGCCCATAAATTCTGTTCCGCCTGTTGATGTAGCGGCACCGCCGATAAACAGCGAGAACGTTGCAGGCGCGGCAGTTCGGTTAATGATGCGGAGGTGTTTCATCACCAAATAGGTTGCGGTGTTTGAGCCGGCAATGCCTGTGCCGCCCGTCAAGCCCGGAGCGTTGATAAGGCTAGCTGCGATAGTGCCCAATGCAATCGGGCCGAATCTGACAAGTTTGTTCGAGGCCATTACGTCAAAATCCCGTTGTTTTTGAGTGCTTTGACAACCTGTGCGATCGTGTAGTTGTCAAAGGTGCTCGTGCTTGTTACTGCAGTGCCCGCGCCCGCTACAAATGCAGAAGAGAGGCCAGTCGTCGTGGCTGGCCCTGTTAGAAACCCGATTGGCGGCACGATGTCATCTGCATCATTGCTCCAGTCCATCATTGCGGGCACGCCTGACAGCCCGAAGTTCCCTTGCGGGCCTGTGCTTCCCTGCGGGCCGGTGTTCCCCTGTGGGCCGGGGATAAGCATTAGTTCTTCGGTTTCTTCCGAGCCGAACAACACCGGCACTTCTTGCTGCTGCGACTGTTGAGCCGAAGCGCTTTGGATCATGCTGAATTGCTTTTGAAGAAAGACAAACCACGGCCGAGTGATGAGGTTGTTCTCCGTAAACGGGTACATCGGCGGAATGAGTTCGTCTTTCATGCGTCCGACTCCATGACATCCAGCGATGCGCCGACAATATCCCGCGGAACAGGATCGCTGAAATTGAGTTCATACACACGGTCGCGCGCAGCCCCCAAGCGTCTCCAAATCACACGGGCCAGCGTGTTGCCGACAACGCCGACGTTGCGCCAATTTTCGTTACTCCACATCAAGCCGCCATCGTTAGACCAGCGCAGCATGGCTTCCGGGTTTACACCTTGGCCTACTTCTTGCCCAATGCCGGTTTCAAACTCGATCTGTAGGCGGGCATGATTGACACGGTGCCGGCTTTTCTTATCCCATGTGTGCGGAGCGCGACGTTGGCATACCAAAGGAGTGGGGCCATCCACAAACACCTGTCGTGTTTGCCAGTAGAT
>JAYVEE010000418.1:0-2503 GCA_043749005.1 Polaromonas sp.
CAGCCAGGTTGAAGGCATGGGCGTGTTTGAGATTGCTGAAGAAGCGCTGCGCATGCACCGCGCTGCCTTCAGTGATGACCCGGTGCTGGCCAATATGCTCGATGCTGGCGGTGAATACGCCTTTAGGGTGCGCGGTGAAAACCACATGTGGACACCCGATGCCATTGCAAAATTGCAGCACGCCACACGCGCCAACAACTGGAACACCTACAAAGAATACGCCCAGCTCATCAACGACCAAAACCGCCGCCACATGACGCTGCGCGGGTTGTTCGAGTTCAAAATTGACCCCAGCAAAGCCATTCCGATTGATGAGGTCGAGTCAGCCAAGGAAATCGTCAAGCGCTTTGCCACTGGAGCCATGTCGCTGGGCTCTATCAGTACCGAAGCGCACGCCACGCTGGCCGTGGCCATGAACCGCATTGGCGGCAAAAGCAATACCGGTGAAGGCGGTGAGGACCCCAACCGTTACCGTCAAGAACTCAAAGGTATCCCCATAAAACAGGGTGCAACACTCAAAAGCGTGATTGGTGACAAGGTCGTTGAAGTTGATTTGCCGTTGCAAGACGGTGATTCACTCCGCTCAAAAATCAAGCAGGTCGCATCCGGCCGCTTTGGCGTCACCGCTGAATATCTGGTGTCGGCTGACCAGATTCAAATCAAAATGGCGCAAGGTGCCAAGCCTGGTGAAGGCGGCCAGTTGCCCGGCGGCAAGGTCAGTGAATACATTGGTGCGCTGCGTTATTCAGTGCCCGGCGTGGGCTTGATCTCTCCTCCGCCGCACCACGATATTTATTCAATTGAAGATCTGGCGCAGCTGATTCATGATCTGAAAAACGTCAACCCTCGCGCCAGCATCAGTGTCAAACTGGTCAGTGAAGTCGGCGTGGGTACGATTGCTGCCGGCGTCACCAAAGCCAAGGCTGATCATATTGTGATAGCAGGGCACGACGGCGGTACGGGTGCTTCGCCTTGGTCAAGTATCAAGCACGCAGGCAGTCCGTGGGAAATCGGCTTGGCTGAAACGCAGCAAACGCTGGTACTCAACCGGCTGCGTGGCCGCATTCGCGTGCAGGCTGATGGCCAGATGAAAACCGGGCGTGACGTCGTGATTGGTGCCTTGCTGGGCGCTGATGAATTTGGCTTTGCCACCGCCCCGCTGGTGGTTGAAGGCTGCATCATGATGCGCAAATGCCACCTGAACACCTGCCCCGTCGGCGTGGCTACCCAAGACCCGGTTCTGCGCCAGAAATTCAGCGGCAAGCCCGAGCATGTCGTCAACTATTTCTTTTTCGTGGCCGAAGAAGCGCGCCAGTTGATGGCGCAACTCGGCGTGCGCACATTTGACGAGTTGATTGGCCGTGCAGATTTGCTCGACACGCAAAAAGGCATTGAACACTGGAAGGCCAGCGGCCTTGACTTTGCCCGGCTGTTTTATCAGCCGAACGTGCCGGCCGATGTGCCGCGGCTGCACACATCCACGCAAGACCATGCACTTGAGAAAGCACTCGACGTGCGGCTGATTGAAAAGTCAAAAGCAGCGATTGAAAGGGGCGAAAAAGTGCAGTTCATTGAAACTGTGCGCAACGTCAACCGCACTGTTGGCGCCATGTTGTCGGGTGAACTGACCCGCGTACGGCCTGAAGGTTTGCCTGACGACACGCTGCGCCTTCAGCTTGAAGGCACGGGCGGCCAGTCGTTTGGCGCATTCCTGGCCAAAGGCATCACCATGTACCTGATTGGTGACGCAAACGACTACACCGGCAAGGGGCTGAGCGGTGGCCGCATCGTGGTACGGCCAAGTATTGACTTTCGCGGTGAGTCGCACAAAAACACCATTGTTGGCAACACTGTGCTGTACGGCGCAACAACGGGTGAAGCATTTTTCAGCGGCGTGGCAGGCGAGCGCTTTGCTGTGCGCTTGTCAGGTGCAACGGCGGTGGTTGAAGGCACGGGCGACCACGGCTGCGAATACATGACTGGCGGCACCGTGGTGGTGCTGGGTAAAACCGGGCGCAACTTTGCCGCCGGCATGAGCGGCGGCGTCGCTTATGTGTACGACGAAGATGGAAAGTTTGCGACCCGCTGCAACACATCGATGGTCAGCATGGACAAAGTGGTGACGACATCCGAGCAACATACCCACGACAAATCAGACTGGCACACCGAGCAGAGCGACGAAGCGCTGCTCAAACGCCTTTTACAAGACCACAACCGCTGGACGGGTAGCAAGCGCGCGCGCGAGTTGCTGGACACATGGGCTGAGTCGCGTTTGAAATTCGTCAAGGTATTTCCTAATGAATACAAGCGTGCATTGCTGGAGCGACGCGATCGCCGTTTGAACGCTGCAACTGAGACCACGCGGGCGCAGGTTGAGACCAACCGTGAACCGGTGGGTGCGAAGTAATCGTTATCAATTTGGTAGCTGCTAGCGCCCTTACTTATTGGCCTAGAGTACTAAAACATACTTGAAAATCACCTAAAACAGGCTCCAAAAGCTTTT
>JAYVEE010000419.1:0-2501 GCA_043749005.1 Polaromonas sp.
TTGGCGGCGCTCATGTCCGCCTTGGCGGCCAGGTCGCGCAGCATCAGCGCATCGCCGGCATCGCTTAAAACTTTTAATAAACTGAAGCCTACCTCCACCGATTGAATGCCCGCGCGCTGCGGCCCGGCGTCGTCAAACAGGGTTGGCACGGGTGCAGTTTTGGCCGTCATGAGTTCTCTATAATTACATTTAGGTAAATCGATTTCACTTATCGTAACGTTGAAGTCACAATTGAAAGATAGTCAATGAAACTCGCCACCTACAAAGACGGCTCCCGTGACGGCCAGCTGGTTGTTGTCTCGCGCGATCTGTCAACGGCGCATTATGCAACTGGCATCGCCAGCAAACTGCAACAAGTGCTGGACGACTGGAACTTCATCTCGCCGCAATTGCAGGACCTGTATGACACGTTAAACAGCGACAAAGCACGCCACGCCTTTCCGTTTGAGCCCGTACAGTGCATGGCGCCTCTGCCACGCGCCTATCAGTGGGCTGACGGCTCGGCTTTTATCAACCACGTTGAACTGGTGCGCAAAGCGCGCAACTCTGAAGTCCCAGACACTTTCTACACCGACCCGCTGATGTACCAGGGCGGTAGCGACGACTTTATCGGCCCGCGTGACGATGTGGTGGTGGCCAGCGAAGCATTTGGCATTGACTTTGAAGCCGAAATTGCGGTCATCACTGCCGATGTAGTCATGGGCACGACGCCTGACAAAGCCATCGACAGCGTGCGGCTGGTGATGCTGGCCAATGACGTGTCCCTGCGCAACCTGATCCCGGCTGAGCTGGCCAAAGGCTTTGGGTTTTTACAAAGCAAACCAGCTTCCGCCTTTAGCCCTGTGGCCGTAACTATTGATGAGCTTGGCGATGCCTGGCAAGGCGGCAGATTGCACATGACGCTACAAAGCACCTGGAACGGCCGCAAGGTTGGCATGTGCGAGGCTGGGCCAGAGATGACCTTTCACTTCGGCCAATTAATTGCCCATATCTGCAAAACCCGCAACGTGCGCGCGGGCAGCATCATCGGCTCAGGCACTGTAAGTAACAAGGACTGGACGCATGGCTACAGCTGCATCGCCGAAAAGCGCGCGATTGAAACCATCGAGAGCGGCTCACCCGTGACCGAGTTCATGAGGTTTGGCGACACCATCCGCATCGAGGCCAAAGGCAAGGACGGGCAAAGCGTGTTCGGGGCGATCGAGCAGAAGGTAGCGGCGTTACAGGCGGATTGACCAGGTCTTGACAGTACTAGCCCACCTGCAACACAAACTCCTTGATGCCCCGCAGCAGCATTTCAACCGCAACTGCCACCAAAATCAAGCCCATCAGACGCTCAACAGCGACCACGAAACGCTCGCCCAATACGCGCTGAATGCTTTCGGCCAGCACCAGCACAACAGCACATATCGCCATGGTGACAGTGAGTGCAGCGATCCACTCCCAGCGACGCTCTGGGGCTTGCGACACCAGAAGTAAAACGGTTGCCAGCGCTGATGGTCCGGCCAGCGCGGGGATGGCCAGAGGCACAATGAGGGGTTCGACCTGCAGACCCTGAAGATCATCCACAACAGGCGGCGGGAAGATCATGCGCAGGGCGATCAAAAACAAAATTACGCCGCCAGCAATTTGTAGCGCGAGCGGGCTCAGGTTCATGACACGCAAAAAGCCTTCGCCGATGAACATGAAGACCAGCAGCAAAGCAAATGCAATCAATACTTCACGCAAAATAACCAGTGGTCTGCGCTTGGCAGACACGTTTTTCAGCGCGTTTGCAAATATCGGGATGTTGCCAAACGGGTCGGTAATAAGCAGCAGCAAAATCGTGGCGGAAGCGAAGGTGTAGGTCATTGGTTAAGTCTCGTACAACGTGTCCAGCGACTTGAAGCCCTTGATTTCCATCGGGTTGCCAAACGGATCGCAAAAGAACATGGTGTGCTGCTCGCCCGGCTGGCCTGCAAACCGCAGTTGCGGCGCCATCACAAATGCGGTGTTTGCCGCCTCCAAACGTCCGGCCATCGCCTGCCAGTCGGGCAGTGCCAGCACCAGGCCAAAGTGCGGCATGGGCACCAGCGTATCGCCCACACGGCCCGTGCTTTCGGTTTTAAATGGCTCACCCAAATGCAGCGAGAGCTGGTGGCTGAAAAAGTCAAAGTCAACCCAGGTGGATGTAGAGCGCCCCTCAGTACAACCCAGAACGCCGCTGTAGAACTGGCGAGCGATGTCAAGGTCAGTCACATTAAATGCGAAATGGAAAAGGCTTTTCATGGCGCTAGCTTATCAGTCAAGCGAAACGGCAGGTCATTTTGATTTCACTATCAAATCAGAAGCTGCTTAAGCCTGTATTTATTAGGCAAGAGGCGCCTTCACTGGATAAAAACTGTTCAAAAAAGCCGTGTTTCCATTTTTAAGGGGTTAAAACACTTTGCACACAAGCCACCACACTGCACAATGAAGGCAACACAACTCAAGCAGGAGACACCCATGAGCGACTCAGACAA
>JAYVEE010000420.1:0-2501 GCA_043749005.1 Polaromonas sp.
AAAGTGTCGCTGATAGTCGATCCGCCCTGCATGGCGTGCTCCCATACCAATAGCAACCAGTTACGTGCCAATACTGCATCACCGTGCAGTACCATCAAGCGCGATGCAGCATGTATTGCCAGCTCAGGCATGGCACGTTCGCTTTCATCGAAGGATGCCCAAGCCTGCTCCAGTTGCGCAGGGTCATGCGCATCAGTGAGCAGTTCCAGCCCCAAGCCCCGCACAATGCTTTGCGCTGCAGCCGGCGAAAACGCCCGGTGTTTTGCCAAAAGGCGTGCGGTTTCCAGGGCCATTGGCGTCTGGCGCAATTGCCGGGTGGCGCGCAGTTTCATGCGCAGTGCCAGCGTGCGGCGCGTGGCCCCTTGCGGCAGTTGCATCAAGGCATCAAGTGCAGCTGCAGCGTCGCGGTCATCCAATGCCCAGCGCGCCGCCCTGAATTGCACACCCTCTCTAACCTCTTGCGCATGGCGAGGAGCAGAGCTCTGCAGGGCCAAGTGCAGATGCTCATCCCGCAGGTTTTTGTTTTGCAGGGCTTGCGCGCTTTCAGCCACCAATAGATGCGCCAGAGATTGCAACTGGCTGGCCCTCGCAGGGCTGTAGCCCGGTACCTGACCCGACTCATTGGCCAGGCGAGCCAAGCTTGCCTCTTGCGTCAGGGCGTTTTGCGCAGACTTGGTCGCACGGATGTAGCGCCCGGCCAACTGATGAGCCAGAGCGTCCATCAATGCGCCGTACATGGCGCGTTCTTTTTGCTGCGCGCGCCAGCGCCTGGCTTCAAGCGGCAGGCTCACGACCGCTGACAGCGCACGCAAAGCCACATAAATCAGTACGAACAAACCAACCAGCAAAAATACCGCCAGATTGAATGACACGTCGATGCGGTGCGGTGGCCAAAAAATACTCACAACCGCCTGGTTGTTACCGGCAAACAAGGCGGTTGCCGCAGCAATTGCAAACAGAGCCAGGAGCCAAAAAGCAGCGCGCACGGTGTTGCCCGATCTTTTTAGCGACCAGCCGCTGCGGTGGCTAGCGCGGCCATGGTTTCGTCCAGGCGCGGCAGCTCGCTGGTTTTAAGCTGGCTTTGTATTTGTTGCAGCAACTGGCTGGCAGCCTGGGTTTTGCGCGCATTCTGGTCAAAATATTTACCCAGCCAGACACTTGCACTGAGCAGGTCTGCCCTGGCGGCATCGGTTTGCCGGGACAGCAAACCGAGCCGCGCATTGAGTAGCCGCAGTTTGAAGTTCTCACGCAAGAAAAACGATTGCTCGGGCGATAACAACGCCGCCTCGGGCTGCTCTATGCGGCTCACACGCAGCAGCTTGCGGGCTTCATCACGAATGGCACTTACCGCAGCGCGAGCCGCTGCCTCGATACGCTGGCCGTCAAACCACGCCAACACAGAAGACAATGTCGATGAGCCATTGGTCGAAGCAGTGGATGCAGTGATGAGCGCCCTGGTGGGCGCCGCCGCGTTGATTGCGGTGCCCTGGCTGGCAGCAGAATTAACGACCATACCGTTGGCCACAGGCAGCTCGTCGGCCATACGTGTCAACTCATCGACTTTGATCATCAACACAGGTATATCCGTCAGGCTGGCGGATTTAATGCGTTCCATATCGTTGGTCAGCGCCCGTTGTAAGGGGTTTAGCCGAGGCTGAGCTGCACGTTGCAGGCGCTGGCTGGCCGAGGTCATGGCAGCGATTAGCGGCACTGCACTGCCAGTCAATTGCGCTTGCTGTTGGGCCAGGCGCAGCGCAGATTCAATATCCACCACCAGGTTTTCATCACGTGAGCGGGACAGGCTCTGCATCAGTTCTTCAAGCTGGGTGCGCTGCAAGCTGACCTCACTGATGCGATTTTCTTGTAGCGCCAGCCGCGCAGCCAGCTCTCTGGTGCTGTCCTGCGCGCCTTTGGCCAGCGTACGAGCTTCTATTGATTGCGCGTCCGAGTCAAGACTGCGTTTGGCCAGCTCTTGCTGAATGTTGCCCAGCTTTTGCCACAGCAAGCCGCTGACCAGCACGGCAACACCCGCCACAAGCGCTACAGCCAAAGCCCAGCTACGCGGTATGGTTACAACGCGGGTTGGCATCATCACGTCCAGGGTAACCGGTGCGTGTGCAGGAGATGGATTTGAACTGTCACTCATGAGTCGCTAGATTCTATCGAGCGCAAAGCACTCACGATGTCTGACAACAGGGGGCGTGACTCCTGCACAACACCCCAGCCCGCGGCGCGCACGGCCTGTGTGATGCGCGGATGGGTGGCAATTGCACAGGCCCCGCGCCAGTCCACACCCGCCAGGCGCGGTTGCTGCATCAGGTTAGCCAGCGCTTCAGAGCTGCTGAATAACCAGACCGAACGGTTATGGCTGGCATCTTTGACCCAGTCAATTTGCGTGCTGGACAGTTGTGGCGATCGTCTTTCATAGACAGTCAACATGTCAACCTGAGCACCGGCAGCGCGGAGTTGCTGGGTCAGCCAGTCACGACCTGGAGCACTCG
>JAYVEE010000421.1:0-2496 GCA_043749005.1 Polaromonas sp.
GCCGCAACCAGCTTGCGCGCACCCGCGCCAAACTTGATGGGCGTTGGAAATGAAAAATTGGCAATACTCATGGTGGTTTATCGTAGTCGGGTGGTTCAAATAATTTCAAAATAGCGCTTTAATTCCCAATCCGTCACCCCGTCCAGCCATTGCCGCCACTCCCAGTCGCGGGTGGCGGCGAAGTGGTCTACAAACGTGTCGCCCAGCCAGTCTCTGGCAATGTCGGACTGCTGGAAGATGCGGGTGGTTTCAATCAGGGTCCGGGGTGCTCTGGCGATGTGCTCCGCACCGCCGTTGGTGCCGGTAATCGGCGGGGCTGTCAGCTTCAAGCCTTTTTCAACGCCGTCCAGTCCAGCGGCTATTACTGCCGCCATGGCCAGGTACGGGTTCACGTCAGCGCCAGGGCAGCGCGTCTCTAGTCGGGTGGCTTTGGGGCTGCCTGCAATCACGCGGAAACTGGCGGTGCGGTTGTCGATCCCCCAGGTCGGCTTGACGGGCGCCCAAAAGCCATCGACCAGACGCTTGTAGCTGTTGATGGTGGGCCAGATCATGGGGCCAAAGTCCATCATGCAGGCGACTTGCCCGGCGACGTAGCTTTCAAAAAGCTTGCTCATCTTGTGCGGATTTTTTGGGTCATAAAACAGGTTGTTCTTGCCATCAGACAAGCTCTGGTGAATATGCCCGCTGCAACCCGGTAACTGCTGGTCGGGCTTGGCCATAAAGCTGGGCATGATTCCGAAGCGCGAGGCGATTTCTTTGCAGCCTGTTTTGAACAAAATGGCCCGGTCGGCTTGTTCAAGTGCCTCACTGAAGCTTATGGCGACTTCATACACGCCGGGGCCAGTTTCGGTGTGCAGGCCTTCAATCGGCACGCCAAAGGCCAGCATCTCGTCCATGATGGCTTTGAAAAACCCCTGGTTTTGGTTCATGCGCAGCAACGAATAGCCGAACATGCCCGGTGTCAGCTGCTCTGGCCCTACGCCTTTCTTGGCAGCCCAACTTTGCGGTGTTTCCAGAAAGTTAAACCACTCAAACTCCATGCCGGTCATGGGCATAAAACCCATTTTTTCAGCCCGTTTGAGCACGCGCTTGAGCGTCTGGCGCGGGCACACGGCGTGTGGTGTGCCGTCTGCATTGACGAACTCGCCCAAAAAAAACGGTACGCCATCGTCCCACGGCACATGACGCGCCGTGTTCAGGTCCAGCCGCGCCAGCGCATCAGGAAAGCCGTGTTGCCAGCCCGTCGCTTGCGTGTTGTCGTAGCAGCTGTCCATCATGTCCCAGCCCAGCACCACATCACAAAAGCCAAAACCGCCTTCAGGGTAAGGCTCGGCCGCACCAAAAAATTTGTCCTTGTGCAGGTACTTGCCGCGCAGCACGCCGTCGATGTCACTGACCGCGACTTTGACCTTGGCAGCGCCTGATTTTTGAATCGCTGCAACAGCGGAATGAATTTTGCTCGCCATGAAGATTCCCTGGTTTTTAGCCGATTGCAGGTGCAGCGGATTCGATACCCATGTCAGCCAGCGCGCCCGCAATGGCTTGCACGGCCTGCTCCATCTCTCGCGGGCCAATGGCGCCAATGCAGCCAACCCGAAAGGTCTCTACCTGGGTCAGCTTGCCAGGGTACAAGACAAACCCACGGTCACGCGCTGCTGCGTAAAAAGTCTTGAAGTTGTAACGGCTGTCAGCAGGTGCGTGAAAGGTCACGATGATGGGCGCCTGAATTGCAGGATCAAGAAATGGTTTGAAGCCCAGTTTCGCCATGCCTTCAATCAGCGTTTTGTAATTGCTGGTGTAGCGTGCCAAGCGCGCAGGCTGGCCGCCTTCTTCTTTAAACTGTGCAATCGCCTCGCTAAGGGCCACCACCACATGCGTTGGCGGCGTAAAGCGCCACTGTGTGGTTTTTTCCATATAGGCGTACTGGTCATACAAGTCCATGGCCAGCGACTGGCTGCGGCCTGCGCAGCCTGCGAGAATTGCTTTGCGGATGAAGACAAAGCCCATGCCGGGCACACCCTCCAGGCATTTGCCGCTGGCTGCTACGAGGGCATCAAACCTGACTTTGCGTGCATCTATTTCAAATGCTGCAAATGAGCTCATGGCATCAACAATCAAGCCCTTGCCATGCGTCTCGCACACATCGGAAATTTCCTGCAAAGGGTTGAGAACGCCTGCACCTGTTTCGCAATGGATCAACATCACATGGGTGATGCTGCTGTCCTGTTGGAGCTTGTCTGCCAAAGCGGCGGGTGACACCTGCGCTGCTTCGTCAAAAGGCATCAGGGTACAGCGACGGCCCATCAGTGTGGTGAGCCTTGCCGCGCGCTTGCAGTAAGCACCGTTGTCCAGCACCAGTACATGGCCGTCTTGGGGCACAACCGTCATTACCGCGGCTTCCACACTGAAAGTGCCACTGCCCTGGAGTGGCACGACAACGTGTGAGTCATGCCCGTCGATGATGTTGAGCAGGCTGTAGCGAACGTTTGCAGTGAC
>JAYVEE010000422.1:0-2496 GCA_043749005.1 Polaromonas sp.
GGTATCTTTGACTACCCTGCCAAAGAACGTAAATTAAACGAGGTTAACGCTGCCCTCGAAGACCCCAAGGTGTGGGATGTTCCCAAGCGCGCGCAGGAACTCGGCCGGGAAAAGAAATCACTTGAAGACGTGGTGCACGTCATTGACCGACTGAGCTCCGAACTGCTGGACAACATCGAGCTGTTTGGCATGTCCAAAGAAGACGGCGACGAAAACGGCATGCAAGCCATCGAAGGCGAAGCGGCCAAGGTGCTGGTCGAAGTCGAGAGCATGGAATTCCGCCGGATGTTCAACAACCCGGCCGACCCGCTCAACTGCTTTCTGGATGTTCAGTCAGGTGCCGGCGGTACCGAGGCTTGCGACTGGGCCAGCATGTTGCTGCGCCAGTACCTGAAATACGCCGAGCGCAAGGGCTTCAAAACCACGATTGAAGACGAAACCGCAGGCGACACTGCAGGCATCAAAGGCGCGACCATCAAGATTGAAGGTGAATATGCGTTTGGCCTGCTGCGCACTGAAACCGGCGTGCACCGCCTGGTTCGCAAGTCGCCGTTCGACTCCTCGGGTGGCCGGCACACCTCGTTCGCATCAATTTTTGTTTACCCTGAAATTGACGATTCGATTGAAATTGACATCAACCCGTCAGACGTGCGGGTAGACACTTTTCGCGCCAGCGGCGCGGGCGGCCAGCACATCAACAAAACCGATTCAGCTGTGCGGCTAACCCACCTGCCCACGGGCATCGTGGTGCAGTGCCAGGATGGCCGCAGCCAGCACGGCAACCGCGACGTCGCATGGAAGCGACTGCGCTCGCGCCTGTATGACTTTGAGTTG
Source organism: Polaromonas sp. (assembly GCA_043749005.1). Classification (GTDB taxonomy): domain Bacteria; phylum Pseudomonadota; class Gammaproteobacteria; order Burkholderiales; family Burkholderiaceae_C; genus Polaromonas. The sequence continues at coordinate 835 of JAYVEE010000422.1, forward strand.
CGCAAACAACAGGAAGCCCAGCAAAAGCTGGAAGACACCAAAACCGACGTGGGCTGGGGTCACCAGATTCGCAGCTACGTACTCGACAACAGCCGTATCAAGGATTTGCGCACCAACTACGAAACCTCGGCCACGCAGAAGGTTCTGGATGGGGATTTGGACCAGTTCATTGAGGCTTCACTAAAACAGGGCGTGTGATGCGCGCCGCAACATCACGCCGATTCACGACAATATTTTCAGGAAACACACATGCTGCAAAAGATTGACGCCAGCGGAGCCGGGCAAGGTCCCTCCATCGCCATAAACCGCGCTGACTACTCAGCCCCCGCTTACTGGATAGACACAGTTGACTTGTGCTTTGACCTGGACCCGGCCAAGACGCGTGTGCTGAACAAAATGACGCTGCGCCGCAACGCCGATGTGCCTGCACAGCCGCTGCGCCTGGACGGTGAAGAACTCAACTTGTCACGCGTACTGGTCAATGGCCAGGGCACGTCTTTCAAGATGGAAGGAAGTCAGCTGGTGCTTGAAAATTTGCCTGCTGGCAACGAGCCTTTTGACCTGGAGATTTTCACCACCACCAACCCATCCAAGAACACAAAGCTGATGGGCTTGTACGTCAGCAACGATTCGTTTTTTACCCAGTGTGAGGCGGAAGGCTTCAGGCGCATCACCTACTTTTTAGACCGCCCCGATGTGATGGCGCTGTATACCGTGACGCTACGCGCTGACAAGGCCAAGTTTCCGGTACTGCTGTCAAACGGCAACCTGGTCGAGCAGGGCAATCTGGACGATGGCCGCCACTTTGCCAAATGGGTAGACCCGCACAAAAAACCTGCGTACCTGTTTGCACTCGTTGCGGGACAACTGGTGTGCCGCGAGCAACGTATCACGTCGCGAGCGGGCAAAGACCACACTCTGCAAGTTTATGTACGCCCAGGCGATCTGGATAAAACCGAACACGCCATGACATCCCTCATGCATTCAGTTGCGTGGGACGAGGCGCGCTTTGGTTTGCCGCTTGATCTGGACCGCTTCATGATTGTGGCGACAAGTGACTTCAACATGGGCGCAATGGAAAACAAGGGCCTGAATATCTTTAACACGAAGTATGTGCTGGCCACCCAGGCCACTGCGACCGACGTTGATTTTGGCAACATCGAAAGCGTGGTCGGCCACGAGTACTTTCACAACTGGACGGGCAACCGCGTCACCTGCCGCGACTGGTTTCAGTTGTCGTTAAAAGAAGGTTTGACGGTTTTTCGCGACCAGGAATTCAGCCAGGACCTGTGCGGTGAAGCATCAGCCCGCGCCGTCAAGCGCATTGAAGACGTGCGCGTATTGCGTACCGCCCAGTTTCCTGAAGACGCAGGCCCGATGTCGCACCCGGTGCGGCCTGACAGCTACGTAGAAATCAGCAACTTTTACACCGTGACGATTTATGAAAAAGGTGCTGAAGTCGTGCGCATGATGCAGACCTTGGTGGGTCGAAATGGCTTTGCCAAAGGCATGACGCTGTATTTTGAGCGGCATGACGGCCAGGCGGTGACTTGTGACGACTTTGCACAGGCGATTGCCGATGCCAATCCGGCGTCTGATCTGGCGCGCTTGCTGCCTCAGTTCAAACGTTGGTACAGCCAGGCAGGTACGCCGCGCGTTGCA
>JAYVEE010000423.1:0-2495 GCA_043749005.1 Polaromonas sp.
CAGTTGCGCCGCCGACAGCTCGTCTATGTCGTGGTCGAAGTAGGCGCCCATGCGCCGGATGGCGCGGGCATAGGCATCGATGGTTTTGGGTTGCAGGCCTTTGAGCTTGAGGTGTTTGAGGTGGGTTTGATAGCACTGGTCAAAGTCAGCCCTGGGTTTGTGCGCGGTATTCATGCTGGTGCGTCCTCACGAAATATTGTAAAATCACCCCAACAGAATCGAAGGGGTGAAGGTGCACGATAGTTCGTTTCAGGGCTGGCGGAAATTACTCCGCGTAGCGGCTTCGTCCAACCATTTGATCAACGGCGGGCGCTATCACGGACGTTAAACCGCAGAAGTCGTAGCCAATCGAACGGGTGTGTTTTCCGTCCAGCTACATTCGCTTTGGACGACAAAGCGGCATTACAGGAGTTCGAACTGGGCGCTCAAAACCGTACGTTGATTTATGTCTACGAAAGCGGGTGAAGTCCAGCATGAAGCGTCGGCAGTCAAAGTGTTATTTGTGTTCAACATGGTAAAGCCTTATGGTGCAAGTTCACGCTTGGCGACTAACGTCTGCGCGGTCGATCGAGGGTGGAAATGTGCGTATGCCTGATGTTGGACCAGCGAGCTAGGGTCTGAACTTTGCCAGGCGATTTCTTTCCATCGAAGCAGTACTGCGTCTGCCGAATTGTCAGGATTTACCGTTGGATATTGAGAACTGTCGATACTCAAAAGTGCATCGCTTGTAGCCGCTAAAAAAAGGTTTTCATCTTTGTTGTTGGGGCGGTTGATCAACAGACTGCGCGCTCTTGCATGCCATATGCTACGTAAACTTTCGGCTTGTTGGCGATCGATTGCGGTCAAAGTTTTGAACCACGGTGGTTCAGTCGCCATATAAAAAGAACTTGTCAAAACGCTTTGCAACGCGACGCTTTTTGCGAAGCGCCAATTGAGGCTCTTACTACTTTTCCGCGCAATGATCTCAAACACAAAACCGCCCTGATGCTTTGCGATCGGTATCGCCCCACGATTGGCCAATGAAAGTTCGCCAAATCGCAAAGATTGCGCATTTTGTAGCGCAGTGCCAAAGTACTGACTCGAAGTTTCGGATTTCAAGAGCGCTATGGTTGCGGCAGCGTCAGCCAATGATTCGTCATAGGCAGCCAACAAATCTGCCGAGCTGTCGGTGGCACTTGGGTGATGCAATGCGTTTAAAAACGCATCAATCAAATGGCTGCCAACACCTAAGCTTGCGAGTTGATGTCGATCGGGCATACGCTCTGCCTTTGTCAATCTGTCAAACCGGCAATGTGCCAATTCGTGGGCTGCAATGAAGGCAACACTCGAACTTAAGTTGCCGAGTGCAGCAATGACCAGACTAGATCCTCGCTGGTCAATGTTGACGTGCACTGTGCAACGATCACCGTCGAAATATGCGAAGTCGCCCCTCGCATCCAGCATTGAAATAACCACGTCGGTATTGGGTGTCAACCAGCCAACATTGCGCATCGCCTCCATTGCGGCCTTAACGGGCTGGCGCGCAGCGATGATTGCCGATTCCCCAAAAAACTGCATCCACGTAGCGCTCGCGAGGTTGTGCGATTTGTCTGCACCTTGAGAGTTATGTTGGACTGTTGAGGAATCTACTGTGAAGTCCTTTGCCGCCCAGGCAGCCTCATGGTCCGTGCCATCAGACAAGTCTGAAGATATTGAACGCGCCACCTGAGCGTGAGGAATTTCCGGCGGGTCTGTGGGATAGACCGCTACGAGACTCAGGCCCATTAAGACCAACGATGCGAAGCAACTCAGCCAAAAGCAGGTACTCCGTGAGCGAAGAGCCGTGGATGCGGCTAATGCCGTCGGCGACTTCAAGGCGCTCGCCCTGCAGGGCTGGACTCAAGAGGAACTCGGGACATTGGCCCTCCGGTAAGTGCCATCATTTCCGCAACTCCTGAGACCGCCGTAGCTGTGTGCATGTGAAATTTCCTGAGGATTGGCGTTATCGGTGTGGTGGTTATACGATGGCGGGTAAGACTCGAAGCGCAAAGGGTGAACAGTTTTTGTTGTGTTGTCTGCCGTCTCACCCCTTGCGGTTATTGCAGCCTGCGTATGACGTGGACGAAGTGTCTTAAAAAAGGCGATACTTGCCCTTAAAGAAACCTTAAAGATTCTTAAACAGGCCATCTCGCCTTTCCCGTCAAACCGGCGTCCGATATGGCGAATGACCTGACCTTTTCGCGCTTTGTTCTGCGCACACACGAGCGCCAGCTGCTGTCCGATGGCAACCCTGTCACGCTGGGCGCACGGGCGTTTGACGTGCTGTGCGTCCTGGTGGAACGTGCCGGTTTACTTGTCAGTAAGGCGCAGCTGTTTGAGCTGGTTTGGTCTGGGCTGATCGTTGAAGAAAACAACCTGCAGGTGCACATTTCCACGCTGCGCAAGCTGCTGGGCCCCGAACTGATTGCCACCGTGCCAGGCCGGGGCTACCGGTTTACCGGCAGCGTGGGCGGTAT
>JAYVEE010000424.1:0-2482 GCA_043749005.1 Polaromonas sp.
AATGACGGCTGCGGGTGCGCTGATGCAGGGCAACATCAAGTTTAATGGCGCACTGATCTTACAAATTTTTGGTGATGGCCCGGTCAAGCTGGCGGTGGCTGAGGTGCAGCCCGACTTGCGCCTGCGCGCCACAGCGACTGTCACGGGTGTGGTTGACCCTGGCAGCACATTGAGCCAGCTGGTCAACGTCAACAACAAAGGCCGTTGCGCCATCACCCTTGACCCTAAAGATAAATTTCCAGGGCAGCAGGCTTACCAGGGCGTTGTGCCCTTGTTTGGCGATAGCCATGAAAAGATTGAAAACATCAGCGAGGTGCTGGAGCATTACATGCTGCAAAGTGAGCAGCTTGATACCAAGCTGGTTCTGGCTGCCGACGGCAATGTGGCTGCGGGTCTGCTGATTCAACGTTTGCCAGTCAAAGGGCAAGGCAATCTGGAAGGCAAGATGGACAGCGATGCCAATGAAGACCAGATTGGCAAGAACGAAGATTACAAGCGCATTTCACTGCTGGCCTCCACCCTCAAGCGCGAAGAGCTCTTGACGCTTGACGCAGATACGATTTTGCATCGACTGTTTTGGGAGGAACCCATCACGCGCTTTGAGGTGCTCACCCCCAGCTTTGGTTGCAGCTGCTCCCGCGAGCGGGTGGCCAACATGCTGCGCAGCCTGGGCACGCAAGAGGTTGAAAGCATCATTGCCGAGCAAGGAAAAGTCAGTGTGACCTGCGAGTTCTGCGGCGCGCTGCAGGCGTTTGATCCGGTTGATGCAGCGCAGATTTTTACCCATGCAGACCGCCAGCCGCCGCCTCCAGCCGCCGTTCAGTAACTATTCCATTCCTCAATCATTTTTGTTTATGCGCAAAGCAAAGCAACAACAAAAATGATTAAGGGATGGTATTACTTATTCACTTGAACAAAAATTTCATTGGGCTTGACCATACCCAGCTCAGAGCGTGCTTTTTCTTCCACCATTTCCAGGCCTTCCTTCAAGTCCCGCACCTCTGCAGCCAGCTGATCATTGCTGGTTTGCGACTTGACGTTTTTTGCTTGCTGATCGGTTAGTCTCTGCTGCAACTCGCGCACATTAGGAATGCTGCCCCGACCTTTCCAGAGTTGCGCATGAAAAATCACCAGCAGCGCAATCAAAATTACTGGAACAACTCGCGAACTCATTGAAGCCAAGGCGTTGATTCTTGATTAGCGTAAGTTGTAGAAGGCTGAACGACCTGGATAAGTCGCCACATCACCCAAATCTTCTTCAATGCGCAACAACTGGTTGTATTTGGCCATACGGTCAGAGCGCGACATTGAGCCGGTCTTGATTTGGCCTGCATTGGTACCTACGGCAATGTCGGCAATCGTCGTATCTTCGGTTTCGCCGGAGCGGTGCGAAATAACAGCGGTATAGCCAGCGCGCTTGGCCATTTCAATGGCGGCAAAGGTTTCGGTCAAAGTGCCGATCTGGTTGATTTTGATGAGGATGGAGTTGGCAATGTGCTTGTCGATGCCTTCCTTCAAAATTTTGGTATTGGTCACAAATAAATCGTCACCCACCAGCTGCACTTTTTTGCCGAGGCGTTCGGTCAGGATCTTCCAGCCATCCCAGTCGCCTTCAGCCATGCCGTCTTCGATACTGATGATGGGATATTTATCAACCCAAGTGGCCATGATATTGGTCCATTCGGTAGCGTCCAGGCTCAGGCCCTCAGCACCCAGCACGTACTTGCCATCTTTGTAAAACTCGCTAGCAGCGCAATCCAGACCCAGGGCAATTTGCTCGCCAGCGACAAACCCAGCCTTGTCAATCGCTTCCAGAATCATCTGGATCGCGGCCTCATGGTTGGCCACGTTGGGAGCAAAGCCACCTTCGTCTCCGACGGCAATGCTCATGCCTTTATCACTGATGATTGTCTTCAAGGCATGAAACACTTCAGCGCCGTAACGTACGGCTTCACGAAAGCTGGGCGCGCCGATCGGGATGATCATCAATTCCTGTAAATCAAGGTTGTTGTTTGCATGTGCGCCGCCATTGATGACGTTCATCATCGGCACTGGCATTTGCATGCCGCCGCTGCCGCCAAAGTAACGGTACAGTGGTAAGCCAGCTTCTTCAGCCGCTGCGCGTGCCACAGCCATGCTGACAGCCAGCATGGCATTAGCACCCAGACGTGACTTGTTGTCTGTGCCGTCCAGGTCAATCAGCGTGCGATCCAAAAAGGCCTGCTCGCTGGCATCCAGGCCCAGCACGGCTTCTGCTATTTCAGTGTTGATGTGCTCCACAGCTTTAAGCACGCCCTTGCCCAGGTAGCGCCCCTTGTCACCGTCACGCAGCTCAATTGCCTCACGCGAGCCAGTCGATGCGCCTGACGGCACAGCGGCGCGGCCCATCACGCCTGACTCCAGCAGCACATCACATTCAACCGTCGGGTTACCCCGGCTGTCCAGGATTTCGCGGCCTACGATGTCAACAATTGCACTCATT